>CAWZYW010000689.1:0-1812 GCA_963966255.1 uncultured Salinispira sp.
TCGTCGGCAGCGTCAGATGTGTATAAGAGACAGAACATGAGGTATGCAGTTCCTGGCTTTGCCGGCTGGTTCACCCGCACCCGGGAGATCCACGACGAGCGGGCGACATTGTTCCGCGCCGTTCGCTCGATCCGGGATCCCAGCGGACTGACGGTCTGCGAACCCGGCTGCGGCAGCGGATTCTGGACTGAAATCCTCGTTTCCGGGGCGAAACAGGTCCATGCCTTCGATCGATCCCCTCGTATGATACGGGCTGCCAGGCGTCGCCTGAGCGCCCGGGGGGCGGAAAACGCTATCCTCGCCCGGGCAGATCTCCGTTCAATTCCCCTTCCGGCGGATTCGGTGGATCTGGTGATCTCCGCCTGGGTCCTGCCGCCCTTTGTGTATTCCTGCACTGAATCAAACTGGCCGCAGGATATAAGAACAGCCGTAGGCGAGATGCGACGGATCTGCCGTGCCGGAGGCTCGATTATCATGCTGACGCCGTCCTGGCGGGGCCCCAGGGAATACCAGAGAATACTGAGGAATGATTTCGGATTCGGCGAAAAAATCATTCGCTGCCGCTGGCATTTCCGGTCCACTTCAGAGGCGAAAAATTCGATGCGCTTATGGTTCGGATATCCGGCCTGGAATCGCTGGCAGTATCTCTGGAGAGACGGAGTTCTGGTGGAATCCAGTATCTGGCATCTCAATCTATGAAAAACGGCCTCCTGAACCGGGAAATGGAAATAATGCGCTATAATTACGCCGGTAAGGAGAAATCATGCACATTGCGCTTATTGGTGATTCGGTGTTCGACAACAAGGTGTACGTGGGCGATCAGCTCAGCACTATCGAGCAGCTTCAGAATCTGTTGCCAGGTCACAACTGCGAACTGCTGGCGGTGGACGGCTCGGTAACCGATCAGGTCATCGAACGTCAGCTCCCGCGGCTTTCCGGTCAGGACGTGATCTTCGTTTCCACCGGTGGTAACGACGCCCTCCGGTACTCAGACCTGATCTACACCGGCTTCGACAGTTCGGCGATACCGAAATTGAAAGAGGCCCAGGATACGTTTCAGGCGGTATACGAAAAGCTCATCACCAAATTAAAAGACATCGGTATTCCCTTTGTGGTTTTCACCATTTACTCGGGAAATTTCGGCCGGACTGATGAACTTGGCATTCCGGTACCTGAAACCGCCCAGGATGCCGCTGAAGTGTTAATTTCGATTTTCAACGATATCATCTATCGCGTCTGCGCAAAGTACGGCGTAAAGGTCATTGAAAACCGTGACCTGTTCACCTCCTCTGAGGATTACGCGAACCCCATCGAACCATCAACACTGGGCAGCCTGAAAATGGCGAAGGCCATGGTTTCGATTCTGAAAAATGCGGCAAAGCGCAAGGGCCGTCATTCGTGAAAACCATCCACATCATCGACGACCAGGAACAGGCGTACAAACAGCTGGTCTATGAATTTCCCGAAGGCCGGCTGAAGGATTTTATCATCAGGCACTTCGATTCCTGGAAACAGTATCAGGCCGAAGATCCTCCCCCGGCGGACATCATTCTCCTGGACTTTTTCCTCAGCAAGGACCGGATGTACGGCAGGGATATCATAACCATGCTGCGCTGCAAATACCTAATTTGTTTCAGTTCGAAACTCGAAATGTCCCGGGCGATGGCGGAGACCGCACGATCCGCCGGTATCATCCCTTCGGGAAATATTTTTGCTGTTCAGAAAATTACGGACCGGATCGTATACCCGCACCTTGGAGAGCTGCTGATGCAACTTTTCGGGGGCCTTATAGATCTTTTTCCTCTGGCTCTG
>CAWZYW010000690.1:0-1812 GCA_963966255.1 uncultured Salinispira sp.
TCTTCGTGTACCCACCGCAACACTTGCGCTCCGGTATAACTTTTCCTATCATTTAATATATGAAGACAGCAGTACCGGTAATTCGAGATTCGGAAGACAGCCCGATTTCCGAACATTTCGGCTCAGCACCCTTCTTTGTGATATTCGCTGAGGATGATGATGCGCTGGAATACTGGGCGAGAACGGAGCGGACGGGGGAACATCGCTGCGCCCCGGTGGAAGAGTTTCTCAGCCTGGGTGTCGGCCGGGTAATCAGTGCCGGAATGGGCCGGGGAGCCATGGGCCGTTTGAGCGCGGCAAACATCGAAGTCCGCTTCGTAGGGGATCCAAGCATCAGCCTTACCGAACTAAGAAGAGGTCTGGCCTCGGATGAACTAACCCTCAGCACCGACGGCGGCATATGCCTGGAGCACCACGGTCATGGTTCCCGCAGTCAGCACCGAAATGGGAAGGGTCATGGGAGCGGGCAAGGAGGGGGCTGCAATCATTGAGGCATCGGCCCGCCAGATATAGGAAAACCGGTGGTACGACCCATAGGATTTCCCGCCGGGGAATCAGATGTATGATGTGGTAAAGTGGGTTCTGATTCGGGGTCAGTGTCAGCGGCACAAACAAAAAAATGGAGTATCGCAGTGAGAAAACGAAACATGGTGGTGCTCATATTGCTGTGTGCAATGGTGAGTTTTCTCTCCATTTTTTTTCATGAGCTGGCCCATTACCTGGTGGGTCGGGCGCTAAACGTCAGGGGCATGTCCCTTGGATTGGTAGCGGTTCGGTTATCGGAACCGGCTAGCCCTAAGGACATGACTCTGATAACCATTGCGGGGCCAATCGTGAATGGCATCCTATGGCTCCTCGCACTGCTAGGACTAAGGGGAAATCAAAAACCCCTCAGCATAACGCTCCTCAGTTTTACGGCACTCTTGAATGGATGTATTTTTCTTGTCGTCCTCGCCGGAGCGCTTATCCCAACCACGGATGCCAACCGCTTTCTCGAAGCCTTGGGTTGGCCGGCGCTTGCCATTTCCACGGCCATTGGAATCCTTGGACTGAGCAAAATTTGGAAAACGGTTCCGAATTTTGAGGGTCACGGGCAGGTGCGATTGTGGATATGGATAATGTTCAGCTTCATTCTGCTCCTCGCTGCGATAGCGAACAATTCATTCTTTCCGCTGCTTTTGCTCCTGCCCACATTTCCCACCTTGGTATGGACCCCATACATTCATCCCCAGTCAGTCGAGTAAGCGGCTTGAACCTTGATTGGGAATTTCGCCCTGGTTGGCGTTTCGAGAATGATCTTCGACACCAGATATTTCTTAGCGCTGTCAGAGCCGCGAAAATACAGATTCTCTTTCTTGCCGCACTTTCGCTACTATGCTCACGTCGTTACAGAAGGTTATGTCGGAACCTGGATGAATTTTTCCATATCTGGTAGCGATATTTCGGCGCAGGTGACCAGATTCCCATTCCGGAAAAAGCCAGCCTGACGTATATCAGGCGATTAGCTCCTTTCTCTAATTATCATTACTCCTGCAAGGCAGGACTTTTCCCCGGGAGTATACTATTCAGCCGAGTGGTGTATCGAAGCGGTTTTTTTCATTTGCGTTGAATAAATCGGGCTCGGATTAGTACCTCAACCAGGAGCGCACATGGAGCGAGGAGGCAGGAAAATGGCAAAACGGGCGGGCGTGGTGCTGACCATGCTGATATTTATTCCGCTGTTCGGCGGCTTCGGATATCTCTACTGGTGGATTTTCAGCCAGCCCGAGTTTCCCCGCTGGATCGGCATTCTGATCGTCATCGGAACCGTCG
>CAWZYW010000691.1:0-1803 GCA_963966255.1 uncultured Salinispira sp.
TATAAGAGACAGCCCCAATCCTGGATACCCCCGAAATGGTCCAAACCCTGCAGTTTATTTATGACCTGAAATACAAGTACGCCATCACCCCGAAAGAAATCGACTACGGGAGGATGGACAGCCTGTTCAAGGAAGGGCGTGCCGCATTTATGATCAACGGCGACTGGGGGCTGTCGGATTATTCCAATGTGCTCGGGGACCGACTCGGGGTGGCGCGGATGCCCGCCTTGCCCGGAGGCGGGCTTCCCCGGCCGTATATTTCCGGGAAAAACTTCATGGTTTCCCGGGATGTCAACCGCGCCGGACTGGAGGCCATGGAAGGCTTCATGACGTTTATGACCAGAGACGAGGTCCTTCTGGACGGGCTGTTCCTGCTGAACCGCCTGCCTGCATCCCTGAGCGGGCTCCAAAGTGAAAACCTTGTTACCCATCCCATCCTCGGTGGTTCGGCGTCGCAGCTGGCTACGGGGATTCCCATGCCCACCGTCATCGAAATGCGGGCGAACTGGGACGCCATGAAGCCCGAGCTGAATCTGGTCCTCGATGGTCTGAAGACCCCGGAGCAGGCCGCCGCCGATATGCAAAGGGCTGTGGAGCGCATGCTCGCAGAGGGCTCTGATGAAACGCGTAATGGGATACTAAAATCGGCAGATTAACTTTTCTCCGGATAATATGTTTATAAATCTTGTTTCTTAAACTAGATAGTAATGGTTTTCTGCTAGTTGATGGTATTGTTGAAAATCAAGTTGACAACGTTTATAAAAAACTAAACAATATAAAACTTTATGGATGACTCAACTCTTAGAACATCGGTAATCGAACGAATGGGGGAATTGCTTTCGGATTTTGGCTTGAATCCTGTAATGGGCAGAGTCCTCGGGCTGTTGCTGTGCGAAGAAGAACCGATTAGCCTGATACGAATCGCTCAGAACCTGGGAGTGTCAAAGGCCTTGGTAAGCATTCAAATCCGCCGACTCGAACGACTAGGATATTGTCGTAAATTACCCACGACAAAGACCAGGAAGCATTTCTATGTTCTGGAGCCGGACTATCTTGAGTTCTCATACCGCAGACGGATTTCAAAAGAGATCGATCAGCTTAGTGCCTTCCAAAAACTTCGATCCCAAAGCACTTCGGCGCCTGGTATTATCAAAGACCGATTAGAAGAGTTTCTGGATTTCAACTATTTTATCATTGCCGAACAGCAAAAGGCATTGGAGAAATGGGGAGGAGACAAACCATGAGGATAATCGCGGAAGGCGGCAAAGCCTTTGAATGTAAATCTTTTGGAGACTCCAGTAATCCCGCCATAATCCTGATCCATGGATTAGGGGCTGAATCTGGATCATGGAGAAATCAGATAGATATGCTTTCCCGGTTAGGGTATTTCGTGCTCATCCCAGATATGTTTGGCCATGGTGAAAGCGATGCTTTGGGCGATGATCCGCTTTCTGAATGGAATCTGCAGATCAATGAAATTTTCACCGAATTCGGAATGGATCGGGCAGTGGTATGCGGGGTAAGCATGGGCGGGGTGATTGCGATGAACTTCGCAGTGTCGAATCGGGCACAAGTATCGGGTCTGGTGATTTCCGACAGTTTCGCGGAGCTGCGGAGCTTTTCGGAAAAGGCCCTGGGCTTTTCTCAGGTTCTGGGATTTTCACTTTTTCGCCTGCTGGGAAGGAGAATCTTCGCGAACGGGATGGCCTCGGCATATAAGCAGGATTTTGCCGCCGAAGCTCGGGAGTATCTGTATCAGCGCAGTCTGAATGCAAACTTTGATGAACTCTTAAAGGCCAGGAA
>CAWZYW010000692.1:0-1799 GCA_963966255.1 uncultured Salinispira sp.
GTCTCATTCATGGCAGTAACGTCGTCTTCGCCGATAAGTATCTTTCCGGATGTGGGATTCACCAGGCGGATGATGTTCCGGATAAGGGTTGATTTCCCCGATCCGGAAAGACCCATGATGATGTAAAACTCGCCTTTTTTGATCTCCAGGTTGATATTGCGCATACCGACCACGCAGCCGGTTTTCTCCTGGATATAATCCTTGTCTTTGTCCCGGTACTTATCGGTGAGGATCCTCTTGGGATCCCGACCGAATACCTTCCACAAATCCACAATCTCGATAAATGAAGAAGGGGCGGAAGCCGCCCCTTTTTGAGTAGAATTGCTCATGTGATGGTCCCTCAGGAGTCGAGGGCGGCTTTTACCCGATCCGCCACTTCGTCGGAAACCCATGCGGTCCAGACTTCTTCCTTGTTTTCCAGGAACCAGATTGCAGTTTCTTCGGCATCCCACTCGTTCTCTTCCATAACGGCGAGGAACTCGTTGTTGTCATCGACGCTGGTGGCGTAATTTCTCAGGAACTCGACGACATCGGGTGCCCGCTCAAGAACGCTTTCATTTACCAAAATATTCACATCAGCGGGATCGAACTCGGAGCCTTCAAGACGTACCATGTCGAGACGACCCAGTACGGCGGTAGGAGCCCAGTAGTAACCAACCCAGGGTTCGCCCTGTTCATAAGCACCAACCATGGTGGCTGCGAGGGCTGCACCGGAGCCGGGAACGCCCTGGTTGAAATAATCGCCGAGGCCAAATTCTTCGAAGATACCTTCGGAGACGGTGGTCGCGGACCAGCCGGCGGTACCCATATAGACGATGCCCATGTCGGGATCTTCCGGGTCAGTAAACAGATCGGCGTACTTGGGCAGGTCGGCGACGGAGCGCAGATCAGGAGCCAGCGCGTCGGGACCTTCGATCAGGTAGCGGGGAACCCACCAGCCCTGGGGTGCGTCAGGCATATTTTTACCGAGGTCGACAATGGCGCCGGACTCAACACCCTCAGCATAAACTTCGGGAAAATTGGAGTGCCAGCTTTCCATATCTACGTCAATATCGCCCTGGATAATGCCATTGATGGTCACCAGGGTATCGGCTGCGACGTACTCGACTTCATAGCCGCCGATTCCGTTTTCTATAATAAACGAAGCAATGCGATTATGGACCTGCACACTGTTCCAGGACAAATCTCCGAAAACCAGGGTCTCCACATCGGCTTCCTGTCCACCTTCGGCAAATACCGCCGCGGGGATCAGAAGCATCGCAATGAATAATGCGTATACGAACTTTCTCATCTTATACTCCTTATAAAATGTGTATGTATGCTTAGTAATCTAAGAATTAAATCAAAAATAATCAAGGCTTATCAGGGATAAATGTTTGATTTATGCCACTTAATTCTGTAATTTCAGCTTGGTGTTGCATCTTTTTATTTAGCATACTAATGTATTGTTCAGAAACATTTGGCAAAAATGAATACATAGACAACCGGGATAGAGTGTGATATGAGTCATCTTTGGGAAGTATCAGTGGATAATTACAGCGAATTAATACTAGCGACCCTTCGTCAGATCATCCGGGCAATCGACCTGCATTCCCGGGATTTGGCTCGGCGATACGGACTCACCGGTCCCCAGCTTCTGGTCCTGAAAGAACTTAATAAAAACAACACCAGCACCATCAGCCAGCTATCGAAAAATATCAGTCTGAGCCAGGCCACGGTAACCAGCATACTCGACCGACTGGAAAAACAGGAACTGGTCCGTCGGATCCGCAGCCAGCAGGATAAGCGCAAAGTGAGTA
>CAWZYW010000693.1:0-1789 GCA_963966255.1 uncultured Salinispira sp.
CTGATGTCCTGCTGAACCCAGTTCCGGGCGGACAGACGATCCAGTTCTTTCTGGGATTCCTCCATGGAAAAGCCGGTGCAGTGGGCCAGCTGAACAACCGTGAGGCGTCCGCCGTTCTCCCGGGCGCAATCCAGGGTGCGCTTCTCGATCTCCTCAAGGCGACGGGTTTTCCGGCGAGCTTTTTTCCTGAGAGCCTGGATGTAATCTTTCGTGCCCATCAACAGGGGCAGGAGGCCGAGAAGGAAAAAGGCAGTCCAGAACCAGCCGCTGCCGTTAAAATAAACTCCGATACCAAAGCCAATGGTTGAAAGGGAACCGAAGATCACGGTACCGAGGTGTTCGGACGGATCATCCTTCTTCTTTCCCGAATCGATGTTGATGGCCCCGGGGGCTGCGATGGTGACGGTCTTGTCGCCATCACGGCTCTTTTTTACCACGATGGATTTGTTCTCGCCGGATTCGGCGATCTGATTGCCGATGGAGTCACGGATTTTTCCTTTTATCCGCCTCGCCAGGGGGCTGTCGTCGTCTTCATCGGCAAGATCGACGTACCAGTCTTCCTTGCGGATTTCCCCCAGAAGCTTATCCTTCTTTTCCGCCGGAGTTTTCTCCCAGGCACCCAGAGCCATGTCCAGGGCACCCTCGACGAACTGACCGATTCGATCTTCCAGGCTGGTCTCCAGGCTCTCAGAAATTCGCTGGCCCATATCCCCTGCCGCAGCTCTGGTGGCACGGGGATTGACTGGGACGGCTTTGCCTCCCAGAAGATCAGGGGCCCTATCGTCCATGGCCGCCGCGGGCAGGCTCCCGGCCTCCCCGCGCTCGCTGCCGGTAATCAGATGAAAAACCCGCAGCTCCCGGCTGATATTTTTCAACTGGGGGCTGGGAATCTCTTCCACGTGGATAACGTCCTTGTTTTTCACCTGATAGTACACGTCCTCGGAGATGCAGATGCCCCCCGGCCTGGCCAGATGCTGGATCCGGGAGGCGATATTCACCCCGTTCCCGTAAATCCGGTCGCCCTCCACCCAGATATCTCCCAGATGAATTCCGATTCTGAGATTCAGTCGAAGTTCGTCATCGAGTTTGAGATTCCTGGCTGCCAGGGCATTCTGGATGTTCAAACCGCAGCTAACCGCGGAAAACACCGAATCGAAGGTAATCAGCAGGCCGTCGCCGATGGAATCGATCAGATTGCCGGAAAAATTCTCGATCAACGGAAGGATGATTCGATTGTGCTCATCCAGCAGGTCTATGGTCCGCTTCTCGTCCTGCTCCATCATTTCGGAGAATCCGGCGATATCGGTGAACATCACCGCAGCGAGTCGGGTCTCCTTCATGATAATCCGCCGCTGGAAGCATAGAACTCCCGGATATCCTCGAAGAAGGCCTTCCTGCTTTCATCCCAGGTGTAGAACATATGGCCCCCGCCGTAGTGTTTCACCGTCATACGGGCTTTCTGCTCATCGCTGAGTTTCATCAGGTTGGTCAGCCGCTCGGCGGAAAAGCACGGAGTCACCAGGTCGAAGACGCCGTGGGTAATAAACACCTTCATCGACGGATTCAGGCTGATGCCGTAGCGCAGGTCATCGGTGGCTCCCACCTGACTGTCCAGGGCGTGCTGCCGGGTGTCGATCTTCCAGCTCTGGTTAACCGTCATGCTGAGCAATTCGTAATCCCGCTCGGTGTCCAGGCCGATGCCGGCCCGCAACTGGGAATTGATTCCCGAGGCGAAAATCCGCTCGATGACATGGAGGGTAGGATCCGGACCCGAGTAGCTGTCCCGATC
>CAWZYW010000694.1:0-1781 GCA_963966255.1 uncultured Salinispira sp.
GACAGGGTAAACGTCGAAGAAGAGATTATGGCGGGCTACACCCTGCGGAATATTTTCCGTCTGCTGTTCCAGAACGGCTTCAGGGTGGACCGGAAATATTTCTGGCGCTTTATGTACGGAATCGGCGTGAGCCTGGTCCTCAGTCCCCTGCGCTTACTGGAATGGATCTTCACTGCGGGGAAAATCGCCCGGACGAAGGTCGAGCATGATCCGGTGTTCATCATCGGCTATTACCGATCGGGCACCACCTATCTGATTACCATGTTCTCCAAGGACCCCAACCGGGGTTACGTTTCCAATGTGGAGGGTTACCTGCCCACTATTTTCCTGGGCTTTCCCCGGCTGGCCCATTGGATCGTCGATATGAGCATTCCCGAAGCCCGTCCCATGGATAACGTGGTAATGACTCCAGAAGAACCCACCGAGGAGGAGTACTCCATCGGTGCGTATGAGAAGTACAGTATTTACAACGGATTCGTCTGGCCGAAGAACTTTAAGCTCTACTCCCGTTATAACAGCTTCAAGGGGCTTGATAAGGATCTCCGGCGATGGAAGAAGCGTTTCGCCTGGTTCACCCGCAAACTGACCGCCAGCTACAAAGGCCGGCAGATCGTATATAAAAACCCCACGGCTACGTTCAGGATCGAACACCTCCTCGAAATGTACCCCAACGCCAAGTTCGTCCACATCTACCGCAATCCCTATAAAATCTACTCGTCCAACGTCCGCTACCACGATGACGTGATCTCCATCTACACCGTGCAGAACTGGGAACCCGAAGAAATCAACCAGTGCATCCTGGACAACTACGCCGAGATGTACGAATGCTTCAACGAGCAAAAGGCCAAAATCCCCGAGGGCAACCTGGTGGAAGTCAAATACGAGGATTTCGTGAAGACTCCCATGGAACATATGGAGCGGATCTACAAGGATCTGCGGCTCACCGGCTTCGAGGAAGCCAAACCGTTTATGCAGGCTTACGCCGACGAGCAGGCGGGCTACAAGCCCAACAAGCACATCCTGGGAAGGAAGATCATCGCTCCGGTGAATAAACACTGGGGCCACATCGTTGATCAACTGGGATACCAGCGTGAAGATGAGGCGAGCGCCCCCGAAGAATCCCAGGTTATTACCCCGGAAATGGAGTCCTGAACGGAAATATCCGGTGCCGGGATGCGGAAAATTCGGAAAAATGTGAAAATCTGCGAATTTTCTCTTGATGCATGCCCCATATTAGACGAGAATCGGGAAAACCATGAGTAATTTCAGCCAGTCGCTACAGAACACCCAGAATCTCTCCGTCGTCAAGGCAAGCGGCTCAATGTGCCCGGCCTTCAGCGGCGTCATTGTGGATTGGAGAGAACCCGGGGGTGGAGTGTAGTCGGCTGCATGTGAAGGCAGAGACCAGAAGCCCGCGGAGTGCAAATCCGCGGGCTTTTTTTTATACCCGGGATCACTGCGCGGCACAGGAGGATGACATGGCGGTACAGGTGCGGGGTCTGAAGAAGAGTTTTTCACACAAGGTCAGCGGTTCCGGTCTCAAAGGGTTCTTCTCGCCGGAGATGCGGAAGGTCGAAGCGGTGAAGGGCATCGACCTCGAAATCGAAGACGGCGAACTGCTTGCGTTTATCGGTCCCAACGGAGCGGGGAAGTCCACCACCATCAAGCTGATCACCGGGATCCTGTATCCCGATGAAGGTGAGATTTCAGTGCTGGGACTGGATCCCCATAAGAAACGCCGGGAACTGGCATACTCCATCGGTTCGGTATTCGGTCAGAAG
>CAWZYW010000695.1:0-1778 GCA_963966255.1 uncultured Salinispira sp.
CTTTCGAAGCGCTGGTCCATCAGCAGGCTCATCAATAATTCGGCAAGCTGTTTGTCTTCGGTGATTCTCAATTGCGAAAGCATATACGCCGATTTTCGGGCGTTGTAGCGGTGCCGGTCGAGTTCCTTGATGTATAATGCGGTACCGCTGTCGGTCTGGCGAAGGTTTAGCAGGCGGACCGCCTGCTGCCACACTTCTTCCTGGCTTCCGTTGAACTGATTAAACGCCCGTTCAACCAGCGGGGGAATTATGCTTCGGTCGCCGTATTTCTCCATCAGCTGAAGGGCGAGCAGAAGACTCGCGGGACGGGTGGCGGTGTGCAGCAGGAAGTCGGAAACCTGCACCTCGGCGGCTTTACCCAGCAGTTTCAGGCGGCGCTTCAAATCTTTCTGGTCAGAGAGCTCAGCCTCATTGAGGGCGTTTAACAGCCATCCGGTCTGATCCAGAAACACCGCCGCGGGATGACGCAATTCGAGATTGTCCTTTTCCAGCAATTCGATGGCCAGGTTCACATGGTCGTCCCGTCCGGCGTCCAGGAAGTCCAGTACATGGTATGCTTCGGTGGTATTCAGCGACTCCAGATCCACCTGGTACTGATCGAGAAATTCCCTTTGAATCCGTTCCCAGGCAGCAGCCCGAACCTCATAGGCGGCATCGTGAATCAGGGAGCTCTGTAGGCGCCTATAGAGAAAATCCACCTTCGCCGGATCAATAAGGGAAATGACGGTTTTCCGTATCAGAGGGTGGGAGTCTTCGAAAGCGTCGAGCACCGGCCTGAGGGATCTCTCACTGCCGTCCTCGAGAAGCACTTTTATGGCGAAATAGCGGGCTCTCCATTCCGGATCCCCGGCAATTTCCCGGATTTCATCGACGAAGTCCCGGAGGATTTCGAGATTGGCCTTGCCGTCGAAATCGTCACCGGTACATGACCGGGCGAAAACCCGCATGCCGGTCTCGCCGGTCTTCTCCACGATGAGCTTCACCAGTGCGGGCTTGCTCAACGAAGCCTGCAGGGCGGGGAAAAGCGCCTGCCCCGGAACGAATTCCAGCAGATACCGAAGAATCCCTTCCCTCGGCCGCTGCACAAAATCTTCCAGCCATATGGCATTCAGCCCCGAGAGAATTATCGCACTGGAATCGCCCCGTTCACGGGCGAGCTTAATGAGGATTCGGGCTCGGCTGCGGATATACAGCGTACTGAAGTGCCGGGAAAACTGTTCCCCGGATTCAAGCGCCACCTGAAGCTCCCGACGGAAACGGTGATTCCGCACCAGGCTGATAATGAGCCAGACGAGCAGAATGAGAGCCAGTCCGGCCCCAACCGCTATAATGGCCCACAGGGGGATTTCACGAAAGAAAGAAATTAGATCCGGCATACAAGCTCCCTTTTTCCAGCATGGCTATGCTGATTGACGTTAACGGTTTATGCCCAGCACGTTGAATATCGGGACGGGCTTTTCCTTGCCCTTCACTTTTACGGGGGGCAGTTCCTTTATTTTGAATCGATCGCCTATGGCGTCGCGGGTAGTGGCTGAAATGATGATGTCGTCGGCGGTGGCCACGCCCTCAAGGCGGGCAGCGGTGTTCACCGTGTCGCTGATCACCGAATAATCCATCCGGCGTGAGCTTCCGAGGTTTCCTACGACCACCGGTCCGGTGTTCATGCCGATGGAAACCTTCAGATGTTCTGCGGCTCCGCGGAAAAACTTCCGCTTCTTATCATTGACCAGCGCTTGAATTTCCACAGCGCAGGCTACTGCATTCACTGAATCCTGTAC
>CAWZYW010000696.1:0-1777 GCA_963966255.1 uncultured Salinispira sp.
CCCAGGGATCTTCTTCCTGGGATTCGAATACGAAGCTGAAGTTGTTGAAATCAGGCACCCCCCCTTCATCACGGGGCGCCATCTGGGCGGCGGATGCCACCCGGGCGTACAGTGCGTCGGTGACTTCATCCACCTGATCGAGGCTTTCCAAGGTCAGGTTCAGGGTCTGGTAGCTGCCCTCGCTGAGGTTGATCATCTGGTTTACCCGATCGATGTTCGCGTAACTGGAAAGAGCTCCCAGGAAACTCGGATCGGTCATGATGCCCCGCACCACGAAACCGCCGACGTTCTGCTGACCGGTGACGGTGGAGGTTCGGATGGTGATTTCCTCTCCCAGCTGGACATTCAGGCTTTCCGCAGCGCTCTCGCTGATGAGGATGCCCCGGGGATCATTCATGGCTTCCTCCACCGAACCGGCCTGAAGTTCCAGGCGATCGACGAGCTGGGATTCGGCCGTCCAGTCCACTCCCTGCACCGCCTGGCTGGTCTGGCGACCACTGAAGAGCATGGTACCGAACATGTTCGATCGCCGGACCAGTTGCACATTCTCCAGAGCGAATTCCTCGGTGATCTCGGCGATGGCATCCAGGATGACAGCTTCATCCCGGAATTCTTCGATGACCTCGCCGTCGTCCCGTTTGATTTCCTCGCCGATGTAAATGTGACCCGCCAGCAGGTAGGAAAAATTTTCTTTGATATTGTTCAATGCGCCGGTGGTGAATCCGTTGACCAGGGTTATGATCATCACCCCGAAGGCGATGGCGAAGCCTAAAAGCAGGCTCCGCTTCTTCTGCCGGCTCAAATTCCTCGCGGCGATATTCAGATATTTCATCGTTTGCTTCCTCGTAATTTCGCCTTCATGTCACACGCTCTGCATGGCTTCAACCGGCTGGATCTTCAGGGCAACCCGTACGGGGTACCAGCTCGATACCAGGCCGATGCCCAGCATAATCAGATATCCGGTGAGAATGCTCATCGGGTCGAAAACCGGGCGGAACACCGATCCGCCGAAAATCAGTTCGACGATCTGGTTTCCCGCGGGAATGCCGACGCGATTGATAATCAGAATCACGATGGCTCCCAGGACCAAGCCGATGGTTCCGAACACCAGGGAAATGCTCATGGTTTCGGCTATGAACATTTCCCGGACGATATTTTTCTTCGCGCCCAGGCTTCGCATGGTGCCGATTTCCTTGGTGCGTTCGATAACCGAAATAACCAGGGTATTCATGATGATAATCACCGCCACCACCGCCAGGATGATTACGACGATGTAGAAAAACACTTGAAAGGCCGTGTTCAGAAGCGCAGAACTGCCGGCTGCCACCGACCAGTCGACGGCTTCCACATCCATGCCCTGCTCGGCGAAATAAGCGTTCATCTCATCAACGGTCGAATTCGTCTGGGCGTCGGATTCCAGGCGGACCAGCAGGTAGCTCCAGGCGCCGGCGTCGGGCCGGGAAGCCAGGGTCCTGGCGCTGGTATCACCAAGTATGCCAAACAGGTTTTCCTCATTCAGGTCGGTTTCGACAGTCTCGATTTCCCCGCCGAACAGCGCGTCGTCAGAGAAAAGCGCGTCGCTGCCGAACAGGTCTTCGTCGCTGCCGCCGGTGCCGAACAGATCGTCGCCGGCGTCCAGCAGGCTCGAATCCGCCGCATCGATATTCACCGCGTCGGCGGTTCCCACCACAAGACCGGAAAGCGCCCGTACCGTGGAAGCGTCCACGAAGGCGTATGGCTGCAGATCGGCTCCCTCTGCGGCATATTCGTATATGCC
>CAWZYW010000697.1:0-1772 GCA_963966255.1 uncultured Salinispira sp.
GGAGGACTACTACGCCATACACCGGGTGGATCCGAGCTACAAGGTATATTACGGCCAAAGCCTGGAAGGGGAGGGCCGCAACGAAGTCACTGTCCCGGCGGATTTCGAAGAAGCTAAAAAAGTCTTCGAGAGTTACGAGCCCGGTGCGGGAAAGAAGCTGGAGAAATTCGTCGAACAGGCCAGGAAAAAGTACGAGTTCGCCATGTCGGGCTTTATCTACCGGAATTTCACCTCCCTGCTGGATATGGTCAACGGCACCCTGGTGAAAAACCTTCTGCGTCTGAACCTCTTCACCAGCTACCGGCGGCTGATTCGCCGTTACTTCAAGCACCCCTATCTGCAGAAAATCCTCGAGTTCCCGGTGGTCTTCCTGGGCAGCTATGCCGCCAAGACTCCTGCGGTTTACACCCTGATGAATTACATCGATTTCGGCCTGGGGACCTGGTATCCCGAAGGCGGCTTCGGACGGGTCGTGAGGGCCATGCAGGAAGTGGCCGAAAGCAAGGGTGTAAAATTCGTCTTCGATGCCGAGGTAACCGATATCCGGGGGGCAGATGGGCAGGCGAAAAGCGTTTCCGTATGGACCGGCGACACCGAGGATGAAATTCCCGCGGATATCATCGTAGCCAACGCGGATTATGTCCATGTTGAGAACAAGCTGCTCCAGCAGCAGGACCGCAGCATGCCCCTGGAGAAGTGGAAGAACCGGACCTTCGCCCCGGCGGTGCTGAACTACTATGTGGGCTTCAATCGCAAACTGCCCGAGTTCGAGCACCACACATTCTTCTTCGATACCGACTGGAACGATCATTTCGATGCGGTCTACGGCAATCGCCGCTGGCCCAAGGACCCGCTTTTTTACCTCCACATTCCCTCGAAAACCGATCCGAATTGCGCCCCCGAAGGCCAGGAGGCCATGTTCATCCTGGTACCCAGCGCCATCGGCCTGGATGATGACGATGAACTTCGGGAGCGCTACTTCAATCGGGTGATCCAGCGGATGGAGGAACTCACCGGAGAGAACTACCGCGACGCGATAGTCTTCCGCGAAACCATGTCCATCCGGGAGTTCAAGCGGGATTACAATGCCCACGAGGGAACCGCCTTCGGCCTCGGTCAGACCCTGTTCCAGACCGCCTATTTCCGGCCGATGAATCGCAGCAAGAAGCTGTCGAACCTCTACTATTCAGGTCACTACACGGTGCCGGGCACCGGTACCACCATGAGCATGATCAGCGGTAAAATCGCCGCCATGCGCATCGCCGAAGAATGGCCCGCAGACGGTGATCACCCGCGCATTGCTGAGGGCTGGCGTTAATCTCCGGCTTTGTGAGCTTGAACAGTTTCAGGGGTTTTAAGGTTTTTTGATAAATAAGCTGATAGCTAACTGGAAGGCAATGGCTGCGATCAGAACAGGCAGGCGCTCAGCTTGAGGATGTCCTTCATCAATTCATAGGTCTTTTTCTTGTTTCGTTTTGGCATTTCTTGCTGCAGTATTTTATCCGGTCCCAGATCCCCCGGGACTCCCATTTTTTCCGGTTGTGAAATTCCCTTCCGCAGACCGGGCATATTTTTATTTGGGCTTTTACGTGCACCCCTGAAATGTCCGGATTTTTTTTCGGGCGGTCAAGGAACTTAGCAGGATTGGGAATAAACATCTCCAGACTCAGTCTATCCCTATGAAAATGGGCTTATCTGGCGGAGCTGAGCCTCAATCCGAATGAGAATCCCGTCAACCCGGGACTACCGGATTCGATCATGGGGTTGCTGAT
>CAWZYW010000698.1:0-1770 GCA_963966255.1 uncultured Salinispira sp.
CAGCAGTTTGCCACTGTTGCCCGGGCACAGCCGAAGGTCGGGCGAAACGCCCCTTGCCCCTGCGGCCGCGGGAAAAAATACAAGCATGGCCACGGGGCATAGCATTATGGAAGTATCAGACAAAAAAAAGACCGCGGCACCCCGCGGTCTTTTTGTATTCCGTGCTGTACGCTGCCGAACCTGGTAGGATCGGCGCACCCGCATTCCGGTTTCAACCACGGAACGGGGTAAAACCGGAAAATGATTACTGCTGTTCTTCAATCAGAGTGAAACGAGCCTCTTGAAGTTCTGCGCTTCTTTCCACCGTATATGCGTTGATAAAGGTAAAGACCGCCAGCAGAATGATAATGACGATAGCAATGCGTCGCATGTATGTCCCCTCGAAAATTAAATGGCCATTTAGTAATGGCCCTATTCTAATGCAAATACGCCAATGGGTCTACCGGAACCATGTTTTTAAAGATGGTAAAATGCAAATGTGATCCGGTAGATCGGCCGGTATTTCCCATACGCCCGATCAGCTCATTCTGTGACACATACTGACCTCGCCTCACGTTTATCGTATTGAGATGAGCGTACAGCGTTTGAAATCCCTTTGGGTGCTCAATAATTACAAACTTTCCATAATTGCCGATTTGGTTTTCAACCCTCACCACGGTTCCCGCCATGGCGGCTCGAACCGGGGTTCCGATGCTGTTGGCCCAGTCGACGCCATTGTGGAAGCGGATGGTTCCGGTAAACGGGTCGATCCGGTTTCCGAAACCGGAAGTGAAGCGGCCAACGGTCGGATAGATAAACAGCTCACCCAGTGCCAGACGGAGATCCGTATCATTCATCCTGGCCCCAGGGATAAAAATCGCCTGACCAGGCAAGATATCCGAACTCGCCAGTGAGTTTGCGTCCAGAATGGCGTTCAAGCTGCTACCGTATTCCTCCGCAAGCCCCAGCAGAGTGTCGCCGCTTGCCACCTGATGCAACAGTCCGTCTCGATTCGGCAACTGATATACATCTCCCGGCATCATGCGATACGCATCGGGGATTTGGTTGAAACTTACGATGGTATCCATGTTCAGATCGTAATCGAGGGCCAATTGGCTCAGGGTATCGCCGGGTTGGATTACGTACTCGACGACCTCGAGGGCCTGGAACTGGCTGGTATCGATATCGATGGGGGCTATCGGTTCGCTGACTTCCCGGGGAGCTTCACTCGCGAGGAAGGCACCTGCGTATACGTCAGCGGGAAGGCTCATGCGATAAGAAGGTAACAGACGTTGGATTCCCCCGGCGGTGATAAAAAGCCCGGCAAATATCATGAAGACGATCAGGGCATTACCCATGAACAGTAAATCGGCGCTTGATACCAAGACCTCACCCCGGGCCAGAGCGGCATTACCACCCTGAACTGATTCGGATGCCCGTATCAGTTTGAAGCGGGAGATGCTGCCACTTCGAGGGTGTGCCCGTCGGGATTTTTGCCATCCGGATTGCTTGCGGCCGGGTTTATCGTCGGATACTCTCCGCTGATTTTCTGCAATGGCCCGGCTCAGCCGATTTCGGAACCCATCGTCAGATTTCACCGGGATATTATGACTGATAACTTCAAGCCTTCGGCCCTGGGAATGGAGCTCTTCGGATGCCCGACGTGAGTTGACCTGCTGATCGCTGATGAGACTGCTCATACTATCACTATCGTCACAAGCGTCGGCTTGCATAAATTGATTTTCCCGCCTTTCCACTCGTCGGTGAAGCAGGTAATATAAGATTGTGAAC
>CAWZYW010000699.1:0-1768 GCA_963966255.1 uncultured Salinispira sp.
ATATATATTTTTTTATATATATTGTCGGCGAGGTTCACATGAAAGAAATCAGCAGTTTTGAAGAACTTGAAAATGACATACGGGAAAGCCGGATGCTCCTTGCCTATTTTTCCGCTCCGGATTGCGGAGTCTGCGGAGCGCTGAAGCCGAAAGTCATCGAAATTCTTGAGGAATACCCTGATATAGAATCCCGCTATATAAATGTCCGGGAACAGCAGGAAGCTGCCGCCCAGCACACGATATTCACGATCCCCGGTATCCTGGTGTTCGCCGAAGGCCGGGAAAGCATCCGCGAAGCCCGCTTCGTTCATATCGATGACCTGCGCCATCGCATTGATCGTCTCCACTCGATGGTTTTCTCATAAGCCCGAACGGAGATACTGACCGGCTAATTGGGCTCCCGTTCGCTCCATCGGTGACCGCAGAGATTGCAGCGGAATTTGGCCGGTCGGGTGCGGAACGGCACGATCAGCAGAATTGAGGCCATTCGTTCGGCGACTCCCCTGGGTGAATTCAGACGGGTCAGATCACGGGATCCGCATTTAGTGCATTTGCGGCTATCCAGCGATGGAGGCGTCATGCGGTCTTCCAGGGCGGCCCCGGGATCCTCCAGGAGACCTATGGAAGAAAGCAGCTGCAAGGCCTTTTCCCTGTCCTCCCGTCGAACCATGATCCGGTGGGATATGCCGCCGAGGGCCAGATGGGGCTGAACCGCCCCATGGTACTGATCTGGAAAGAGGGCTTCGATTCCGTTCTCGTCCAGCGCTGCCTTAGCGCTCAGGGCTTTGAAATGATCAGTGCTGGTATATACGACGCACAATTCCATGCTATCCCATCTCACCCAGGTAGTTTTTGTATCCTTTCCGGTCAAGAGCCTCGATTTTATCATTCACCTGCCCTTCCAGACTCGCCGCAAATGCTTCAATGCGGGAGCGTATCTCCTCGTCGGAGCTCCCCAGGATTCGCGCGGCCAGCAGTCCGGCGTTTTTCGCCCCGTTGATGGCAACGGTGGCCACCGGAATTCCCCCAGGCATCTGGACGATGGACAGCAGGCTGTCCAGGCCGTTGAGGCTCCGGGTCTTCACCGGTACGCCGATCACCGGAAGGCTGGTGAGGCTGGCAACCATCCCCGGGAGATGCGCGGCGCCGCCGGCCCCGGCGATTATCACCGAAAGTCCCCGGACAGCCGCTTCCCGGGCGTACTCGTACATCCTTGCCGGCGTTCGATGTGCCGAGACTATGGTAAGTTCGTATTCGATGCCAAGTTCCTCCAGCACCGCCGCAGCTTCCTGCATCACCGGCAGGTCGGAATCACTTCCCATGATAATGCCGACTTTCACTGTTCATCTCCTATTACCCGCACCCGTTTTTCCAGATCAGCCGCCTGCGCGATAGCCCGGTTCAGGTCCTGATCCAGCAGGGTAAAATGGCCCATTTTGCGGTTTGGCCGTACGTCCCGCTTCCCGTACCAGTGCAGATAACAGCCCTCGGTACCCAAAAGCGCATCATATCCGACGATCACCGGGCTGCCCGCTGACCCGGGAGCCCCCAGCAGGTTTACCATCACCGCGGGGCTTATCAGCTCAGCGCTTCCCAGGGGGAGATCGCATACGGCCCGCAGGTGCTGCTCGAACTGGCTGGTGGCCGCTCCTTCGATGGTCCAATGACCCGAATTATGGGGCCGCGGGGCGATTTCGTTGATCAGCAGCTCTCCGCCGCGGGTGAGGAAAAGTTCCACGGCAAAAATTCCGATGCCTTCCAGGCATTC
>CAWZYW010000700.1:0-1764 GCA_963966255.1 uncultured Salinispira sp.
AATCCCTTCGATTTCCTCAAGCAGACGGGGGACTGATAGCCATCCGGGGTTGATGGGCATTTTTCCGGCTTCGATTTTTGAGAGATCGAGGACGTCGTTGATCAACTGGAGAAGACTCCGGCCGGCTTTCTCGATTATCTCGATATAGTTGCGCTGTTTTTCGTCGCTGATCAATTCGTTGAGTATCTGGGTGTATCCCAGTACGGCGTTCATCGGGGTCCGGATTTCGTGGCTCATATTCGCCAGGAACTCGGATTTTGCCTGATTCGCCCGTTCCGCTTCTTCTTTCGCGGCTTCCAGGGCCCGTTCCGCCCTAATCCGTCGGGTAATTTCGCGGCCAACCACCAGGTAGCCAATCAGGACATCGCTCTGATCACGAAGCTGGCTGATGGCGATGAGGTAGGTTCGCTGGCTGCCCCCCCGGTCCATCAGGTCCCATTCGACGATTCCTTTCTCGTTCGTCTCCAGCTGGATAAAGCTGTGTTCGATCATTTCCGACGGAAGCTGAAAAACACGGCCGATGCTCTCTCCGATCAGTTCATCTTCCCGCTGGAATGTGAACTGGCTGTGCCATGTGCCGAATACACCGGTTATGTAGTGCCGGGTGTCCGTGGTGAAAATCATGTCGTTCATGGCGTTCACTACGTTTTTGAACCGTTGCTCGCTTTCCCGAAGAGCCATCTCCCGTTCCTGGATCTTCTCCATGGCTATTTCCAGTTCTTCGGTCCTGACCAGAACCTTGAGCTCCAGCAGATCGTTCATTTCTTTTGTCTGCTGATCCATCGTCCGATTCACACTGGCGTTTTCGATGATCAGGAGAATCCGGTGGGGTTTGGCGGACTCGTCATTTGAAGTCGGCATCCCCCGGATCCGGATCCAGCGATCTTCTCCGCCTGGGCCCTCGATACGGAATTCCGCCTCCGTTGAGTCCGGGCTCTGATTGAAAATATTGCTGCACAAATGGTGTTGGTCCGAGCTGATGAGCTCATAGAGATTGCTCGGCGTCGATCGGGCGCCGGAACCGATCAGTGCTGCTGCGGCGGTATTGATCCGGTATATCCGGCCGGAAGAGTCGCACTCCATCAGTCCCAGGGATGAGGACCGGAAAATGCCCTCCACGATCTGCCGATCATTTTGCGCATCAGTTTGAGACCTTAAAGACCTGACCCGATCCACCAGAGCACCCAGGAATACCCGGCATTCTTCCAGTTCTCTCCGGGCAAACGCATGGGTCCTGCGGGCTGCGAACAGGGTCAGCGATGCATCGCCCTCGCGGCGGAAAAGCGCCGTTCCGTGGGCATACTCCCGGCGGTTCCAGTTTTCGCCTCCGGGCAGGTCTATATCGGTTTCTTCGCCGATGGAGAATGTTTTTATCATGTCGATCGGATTTTCGGGAACCCGGCCCGCAAGCCGATGGAATATGTCCAGGGGTGAAACATCGCATTCGCCGGCGGTACGGCGGCCGGCATGATGCTCGGCATAGTTGACGGCGCTTTTCTCATGGCTCATATACAGGATGAGGTATGCTGAGTCGAGCATATCCTGCAGCAGCATCATCAATTCCGCCGGAACTTCATATGCGTTCCGGAGGCCCGAGAGCGCTTCCAATCCGTCCCGGAGCAGCTCGGCGCGATATCGTTCCTGATTCTCCCGTTCTTCCCTGGATATGTTCTTCAGGGAAAGCAGATAATTCCCCGCGTCTGCGGGTCCGATGCTGAGCCGGTAAGCTGCGTCATCCTCGCCGATTCCGAGTAACTCTATTTC
>CAWZYW010000701.1:0-1761 GCA_963966255.1 uncultured Salinispira sp.
CCCCCGCGCCCCCCGGCCCCCCGCCGCTGTCCAGGTCACCCGAAAGCTACGAGCCCATGGCGGCCCTCCCCCTGGAAATCGGCACCCAGGCCGAAGTAGAAGCCGCCTGGGCCACCATCGAGCGGGAAGGGCGTATTTTACAACAGTTCGCCAACGCGCCCAGCGACATCCGCACCATGGCCTGGCGGCGCTATTATCAGATGCTCTACAAGGACAGCTGGTACGACATGAGGGGCAGCGCGGAAATCATCGCCGGCCGCCTGGAAGCCCACAACGTCATGCGCAGTGAATGGCCCTCGGAAATCCTCGCCTGGCTCCAGGAATTCGGCTACAACCGCTCGGGAGGCATCAGCGACGTGGAGCCCTCCTGGGTCTGTATCGTCAACGAATCCGGCGATTGCGACTCCCTGGCCCTGATCTACATGGCCATCCTGGACCATCTGGGCATCGACAGCGTGCTGATGATCAGCGAAGTCCACGCCCACGCCCTGGTCGGCGTCGACACCGAAGGACCCGGCGCGCGCTTCCCCTTCCTGCAGGTGCCCTGGCTGGTGGCGGAACTCACCGTGGACGTACCCATCGGCATGATCGCCGCCGAGCAGTCGGACCCGGCGGACTGGCTGGGCTTTGATCTGGGGTTTCATCCGGAGTAGTGATTGGATTCGGACACAAGCGGCCGGCGATGCAAAAGCGGAAGTGAACGATGAGAATGGTCAAGATCCCGAAAATTCTGCATGAACTGCACGGCGAGCTGGCCCCGGCCTATGCTATCTGGACGGTATATCTCGGCGGCACGCTGGCGGCGGTTCTGTTCGTTCTGCTGTTGCTGAATACCACCACCGGGCTTGAATGGTGGAAGCTGGTAATCAGCGCTCTGCTCATGCTGGATATCGCCGGCGGGGTAATTGCGAACCTGAGCCGGAGCACCAATGAGTACTACCATGCCCCCGGGAACGAGCGGCTTCGCGCCGGCTTTCTCATCCTTCATATCGCCCAGCCCGCGCTATTCGCCCTGATGTTTCCCGAGGCTTTACTGTATTTCGCGCTGGTATTCCTCTGGACCCTTCCGGCATCGTACGGGGTAACCCGGATCTCACAGCAGGAAAAGGCAACTCACGCCGCTTCGCTGCTGGTGACCCTGGGCATACTGATCAGCACCGGGGTCGGAGTATTGCTGTACCGGAGCACGGTGCCGGCCCTGGGCGGGACCGACGCCTTCATCGGCTCGATAGCTGCCAGTGGCAAACCGGGACCGGATTTTCCATTGGTGCTCACGGCAATCGGCCCGCTGTTTATGGTCAAGCTGATCCTGGGCTTCGCCGTGGATCGAAGCGGGAGTGCCCATGAAAGCTGCGATAGTGGGAGCTGAGCGGTTCGTTGAGCTGACGAATCCATCTGTAATTGCAGCGGCTGCCCAGAGCAAATGCCTTCGGACTGCGGACACAGCATGTCCTTTCGGAAATTGTTATTCGTTAAAAAGCTCGGACCTTTCAGCATTATCGAGCAATCTGTCATAGATCCGAACATTATCAATGTCCCCATTAAAGTATGCGGAAAAACGACGACCAATATCTAAAGTCGAAATAGTCTGAGATGTATCTATGGGGAGCACGAAGCTTCCAATCAGAGAGTTATTCACATAAAGATCGATATCGGCCGAATCTGCATTTACATCAAGCATTGCCAGCAGGTGATTCCAGCTGTTATTGTCAACACCGGACTAAAATTGCAGATTTTCACCGGAGCTAAATTGCAGTCTCC
>CAWZYW010000702.1:0-1746 GCA_963966255.1 uncultured Salinispira sp.
TCCCAGCAGGGGTTCGCTGCGGCGCAGGGCGATGAGACCCCGGTAGTAGTCGGTCAGGTCGGCGTTTACCCGGGCCAGCTCGTAGTCGATGTAGTTCGTAGCGTTGTCGGCGCTGTAGCTGTTCGGCGCGGGCGTGCGGTAGACGATGTTGTCGCTGCTGGCTCCAAGCCCGCCGTTTTCGGTGATTTCCGGCGGATTGCCGCCCAGGTCGGGGGTGACCTTGCCCCGAGCCCATTCCTGGCCGAGGTGCATCATCACCGGTCCCTGGGCGAATAGAAGACTGGCGGCGGCGATCCGCTGGGCATCAAGGAGCTCCGGTGTCAGCCGGTGATATTCGGCCAGGTCATCGATGCGGTTGATTTCGCCGTTCTCATCGTAAAAGCTATAGGTCCCCGACTGGATCCGCAGGTTGTCCCCGAGGGTCGAGTCGTCGTGGCTTTCGATGTACTGGACGTACTGCCAGGGTTCGGCGGGATTGATGTCCGCCCACCAGGGAGTGAGGTTTTTCGCCCCGTCGGTATCTCCCAGGACGAAAACATCCCCTTCCCTGACCGGACGGTTCTGGGAGCGGACCGCATCCCGGATTTCCGAATTCCATTTGCTCCATCCCAGCTCCAGGAACTGTTCGGCGCTGGTGGCTCCCTCGCCGCCCCAGGGTTCGGCGATAAGCATGACGTCGGGATTGATCCCGGTAGCCATCTCGTAGATCGCGGTGATGGTTTCCGGATCGTGGCTCGCCGCCAGGTCGAAGCGGAATCCGTCGATGCGGTATTCCTCCATCCAGTAACGCACCGAATCGAGAATCAGCCGGCGGGCCATTTTCCTTCTCGATTCCAGCTCGTAGCCGGTTCCCGTGCCGTCCTGATCCTTGAAGTAAAAGTCACGGTCGATGAGCAGAAGGGGCTGATTGTCGTATTTGGAAGTATGGTTATAGACCACGTCCATCACAACGGCGATGCCCGAACGATGCAGTTCCCTGACCATGGTCTTCATTTCGTCCACCTGCCGGCCGTCGACGCCGTTCCAGGTTCCGGGCTCCAGGGTGCCGCCGGTGGCGTAATAGCTCTCGGGGGCGAAGAAGTTCATGGTCATATAGCCCCAGTAATTCTCGGCGTAGCCGTTCCAGGTGTTGTAATAGCCAAGGGCATCTTGTTTATACGGCGCTTCGATATTGCCGAAATCCTGAAGGGGCAGGAATTCCACGGCATTGACCCCCAGGCTCTCCAGCCATGCCAGGCCGCCGTTGCGGGCGTCCACCACCCCAAGGTAGCTGCCGGGATTGGAAGAGCCGGCGCTGTCGTCCATGGTCAGGTCCCGCAGGTGGGCTTCCATGATGATGGCGTCCTGGATTTGAACCCCCGGCTGAGAAACGGCCTGCCAGTCGAAGCCGTCGAGATCCATAATCAGCGTCAGGCCGATCTGGGGATAGTCGTTACTGCTGGCCAATGCATAGGAATAGGGATCGGGAAAAACCGTATCCATGGGGATTTCCAGGGTGAAGGGCGTGGGATCAACGTGGCGCTCGGTGATTCGGTAGCCGTAGTAGCTGCCTTGGAGATTAGCGTCTACGAAGGCTTCGAAAATCTGATCGCCGTCATTTTCCATGGCGATCACCCGGCTCGGCGAACCGATGCTGCCCACTGCCGGCCCGTCGGCCACCGAATCATAGATCAGCAATTCAACGGCCTTCCCCCTGGGAACAAAAAGCCGGAATGCATTGGTACCGTCTTCCACGCTGTGCCCCAT
>CAWZYW010000703.1:0-1745 GCA_963966255.1 uncultured Salinispira sp.
CCATGGAGGATGTATCCCTGCTTCCCATGAGGGAAATCGTCCGGCCGGCCATCACCCGCTGCGCATCTGGCACCGAGGGCATTTACGTGAAGTTCGCCGGGCGGGCGGCAGATGACGGAAACGACGGGCTGACCAACCGCGAGGCCCACCTCACCATGGAGCTGATATCCGCCAGCGGCGCATTGCGCGTTCTCGAAATGAACGAGGAGGAGTCGGAGGACCTTGACTCGGCATATACCCGCAGCAGCCGCCAGGCCAGCGCAAACATGCCCCGGTTTCTCCTTTCGGCCCTGGGAAAACGGATACTCGGCTCGCCATAGTCCGCATTTCCAAACGAAAACCGGCTGAACGCTTCGAAAGGCCTTCAAAGGCGTTTTTTCCCGCTCCCGCAATCGCGTCGGCATTCATAATGTTCTATACTTTTAACAGGCAATGAGCCGGGCGGATCCGGCCCCCGGTCTTTTTTTGCCCCCGGAGGGAATCGGTGAAGAAAAAAACGGCTTCAGATGACATGGCCATGTTCTTCGACCTCTCGCTGGAGATGCTCTGCATCTCGGGATTCGACGGGTATTTCACACGGATAAATCCCTCGTGGTCCAGGATTCTGGGCTGGTCCGAGGAAGAGATGATGTCCCGGCCCTGGATCGAGTTTGTCCATCCCGACGATGTGCAGAAAACCCTGGATGCGGCGAAGCAGCTCGATGAGGGCAAGGCCCTGATCGAGTTTGAAAACCGCTACCGATGTAAAGACGGGGCGTACCGCTGGATTTCCTGGAAATCCCAGCCCGAGTATAACCGGAATCAGATATTCGCCGTAGCCCGGGATATAACTGCCGACAAGCAGGCCGCCGAGGTGCGCCAGGCGATTTTCGAGCTCTTTCAGCAGATGGGATCGCTCACGGTAGCCGAGCTGATCGGAGAAATTCTCGAGCGCTGCGTCGCGTTAAGTTCCAGTTCCATCGGTTTTTTTCACCGCATAAACGCCGATCAGCAGAGTATCGAGCTGGTGACCTGGTCCCGGGGAACGCTGAGCCAGTGCCAGGTCGGCGAGCTGGACAGCCATTACCCGGTTTCAATGGCGGGAATATGGGTCGACAGCCTCAGACAGAAACAACCCCTGATATTCAACGATTATGAACATGCCCCCGGCAAGCGGGGTTTGCCCGAGGGGCACTTTCCCCTGATCAGATTTATGACGGTGCCGATTATGGAGAACGGTGTTGTGGTCGCCATCCTGGGGGTCGGGAACAAGAAAACGCTCTACACCGCCGAGGATCTTGATTTCGCTGCGCTTTATTCGCGAAATGCCTGGACTCTAGTCCAGCGAAAGACTGCCGAGAAAGAGCTCCTCCGCGCTCGAGATGAGGCCCAGGCCGCCAGCCGGGCGAAAAGCGCGTTTATCGCCGCCATGAGCCACGAAATTCGAACACCGATGAATGCCATCATGGGTATGGCAGAAGCCCTGGCGGACACCGAACTCAGCCAGGAACAACGTCGGTTCACCGGCATATTCCGCACCGCCGGCGAGGATCTTCTGAACATAATCAACAACATCCTCGATATATCGAAAATCGAGGCGGATAAAATCAGTCTTGAACGGAGCAGTTTTGATCTCTACGCTCTGTTGAAGGGCTGCACCGATGTGCTGGGTTACCGGGCGTCCCGGAAGGCGATTTCCCTGAACCTTCACATCGAATCAGATGTTCCCCGCAACGTCTCCGGTGATCCGTTCCGGCTCAAGCCGC
>CAWZYW010000704.1:0-1742 GCA_963966255.1 uncultured Salinispira sp.
CTGGGAATCCACCAGGGAGTACGCGAATTCGGCGAAGATTTTCCGGTCGTACTTACCGGCATCGACTTCCTTCTTCAATTCCACCAGTGCATCGTAGGGACGGATGGCCGAACGGTACATCCGATCGTCGTTGGTCATCACCTCGTAGGAGTCGATGATCGCCAGCAGCCTGCCCGCTTCGGAGATCGGACGGCCCCGCAAGCCTTCGGGGTAGCCAGTGCCGTCGAGCCGGAGGTGATGATGGAGCATCCCCGGAATGGCCACGGCGAACTGGCTTCCGTATTCGGTGAGGATATCAACCCCGATGAGAGGGTGCTGCTGCATCTCGCTGAACTCTTTGTCCGTGAGCCGCCGCGGCGCGATAAGTATCTCCGGGTTGATCTCCGGCTTGCCAATGTCGTGGAGCAACGCCGAAAGCGCCAGGGTTCGGGTTTTTTCCATGCTCTGCTTGGTATGGTAGCAATACCCGATTGTAAGCGCCATGACGTTCAGGGAATGAATGGCCGTGGAATAATCGGTATGGGCGATACGGGCCAGGTATTTGATCAGCTCGGGCTGGGTGGCGTATCCGTCGACGATGCTCGAAACGTAATCGGGCAGCACACCCAGATGTCCGCTTCGGGGCTCAGAAAGGGTCTCGTCGATGATCACCGTCAGGTCCCGCTTGATTTCCACCAGATCTTCCAGCCGCCCCTTCATGATCCGGTCGCTCAGATCGGTGCTGAACCCCCGCTGAGCCCCTCGCAGGGCTTTGAGCTTGTCATCGGGTCTGATATAGAGGGTTCCGAGATAGGGCTTGTCTTCCAGCTCTTTCTCGGTCAGCCGCTTTTTCGCCGGCTTGTAAAGCATGATTTTCCCACTGGGATTTCGGTAAAAACAGCTCGACATCATCGTAATATTTTAAATTGGATTTCCGAACCGCAATCCATGACTTACCGCTTATTTGTTTCATTCCTCCAATATTATAAGGGAATCTTGCGAAGTTTTCAACAAGACATCCAATCGGCTGGCATTTCTCATCGTATTCACACATGAATCTGAAAGCAGAACTCCTCGGAAATGTATGGCGATTAACTATTCCCGGTGATATGATCTCTATCGATGAAGACACCCAATGCATTACCCGTAGACTGGCTCAGCGGGGGCTTCATAATCATTAACATCCTGGCGATCCTGTTCGCATGGGACCGGGCCTTGAATCCCCCGGGCCTGATCCGAGGCTACGGATTGCTGCTGGTAATGATACCCCTGTTGATTTTCGCTGACTCTCGGATTCCGAAGGCAAACCCCGACCATGCCCGGGCGGCTCGCTGGGCCCGGACCGTATTCGACATGATCCGCCTGGGCTACCCCCTTATGACCATGTTGTTTTTTTACCTTACGGTATATCGCTTTCATCATCTGGTATTCCCCGAAATGCTCGACCCCTACTTCGCCGCCGCAGACCAGCATATATTCGGATACCAGCCTGCACTGGTCTGGCAGCAGCGCTGGGATAATTTCTGGATATCCGAGCTCCTGCATGCCGCCTACTTCGGCTACTTCGTGATCCTCGGGCTGCTGCCGACGGCCATGTTTTTCCGGAGACGGGAGGATCTCAATGAAATGGTTTTCGCAACCGTAACGGTATATTATCTGGCGGGGCTGACATACATCCTTCTGCCGGTTGCCGGCGGGCGTTTCGACCCGGTGTAGCCTCGCACATTAAATTGAACGAACCGGCGTAGAAAATCTCAGGAACA
>CAWZYW010000705.1:0-1742 GCA_963966255.1 uncultured Salinispira sp.
GAGACGACTGCGGTATTCCGGTTGCGGAAGCTGAAGGAGTGAAGAATGAAGATACTGATAATGGGAGGCACCCGCTTCGTCGGCAAGGCCATGGCGGAAGAACTGCTGGATGCGGGCCATGAGATAACCCTGTTTCACCGGGGGCAGACCAATCCGGAACTGTTCCCCGAGGCGGAGCACATCCTCGCCGACCGTCTCGGGACGATTGAGGAATTGAAAGAGGCTGTCGGGGCGCGAAGCTGGGACGCGGTGATCGATACCTCGGCGTACGTTCCCCGGGCGGTCAGCACGCTTCTGAAAGCACTGGATGGCCGCATCGGCAGATATCTGCTGATCAGCAGCATTTCGGTCTATCGGGAGAGCCTTGAGCCCGGCCTGACTGAAATGAGCCCTCTGCAAATCCTCGATGATCCCGAGACCGAAGAAATCAACGGCGAAACCTACGGTGGTCTGAAGGTGCTATGCGAACGGGCCGCAGAGGAAATGCTGGCTTCTGAAAAGCTTCTGATCCTCCGACCGGGATTTATCGTGGGCCCCGGGGATTACACCCTGAGATGGCCGTACTGGTTGAAACGGGTCGCCTCGGGAGGACCTATGATAGCGCCGGGCCCCGATGATCTTCCCACCCAGTTCATCGACGCCAGGGATCTGGCTGCCTTTGCGCGATCAACCCTGGAAGGTGGATTGTCCGGAATATACAACGTTACCGGCCCCTGGCCGGCCTTAAGCTGGAGGCATGTGCTGGAAACCATGAGGGAAGTGACCGGATCCGATGCACAGTTTATATGGCACGATCTCGAGGCGGACCTGGATAATTTCGACCCCGCTGGCTTTCCCATGGTGGCTCCGGGCCCCGGCGGCCGGGCGATGATGCAGGCGGATATAAGTCTGGCGGAGAAAGTGGGTCTGGTCCGCCGTCCGCTGAGCGAAACCGTGAAAGATACACTGAAATGGATTCAGAACTATAATCCTGATTTCAGCAGCGGTCCCGGATTATCCGCCCAGCGGGAACATGAGCTGCTGTCAATGACTGAAGATTGAAAATGGATCCCGGTCAGATCAAACCTTGATATCGATATTCTGACCCATCATGGGATCCTGAAAAGACATCATTTCGATGAGTTGCTCCGCCTGCTTTTGGGCCATCTCCATGGTATTGTCAAGCACATCAACGCCGGCTTCCATTCGAACGCGTTCGGTTGTCATGACCGGGTCGTATGCCAGATTTCCGCTTTCTATTTTCATATGAGTAAAATACTACGCAAAATCATTGAAATCAAATCTGGCCTTGCCGGATATTTCGTGATTTTTGTGTTAATCTATATTAATAGAAACTGCCTCGTCGGCTGATCCAACAGCGCCGGGCTTTATACTGCAATATTTCGGTCAGCCATGTCCGTTCTCCATTAACGGGGGTATCCCCCGCATCGGAGATGTATATGAACAAATCTTACCGACTTATCCTGGTCATCGCCCTTGGAATTATTCTTTTTTCCTGCCAAAGCACCGGAGCTCCGCCTCAGGGCGATCCCGGGCTTCTTCAGGCAGCGCTGTTCTCTGAAGATCTGCAGCTGCTCGAGACTGCTCTGATTACGGGCGCGGATCCGAATTCCCCCAATTCCGACGGCGTATATCCATTGTACATCGCGGTCTTTGTCAATAATCCCGCAGCGGTGGACATGCTGCTTGATTATGGGGCTGATCCCAACCTTCAGGCACCCGACGGCAGTACGGCATTGACT
>CAWZYW010000706.1:0-1742 GCA_963966255.1 uncultured Salinispira sp.
GTCCAGGATCGGGGTGACTCCATCATCATCTACGTCCTGGCGTCGTATGAGCGGAGCGAACTCCAACGGGAGCAAAGCCGACGTCGCGCCCTGGTAGCCGAGCGGGAAGACGCGGTAGCCCTGCCGGAACGGCGTGGGGAGGAGGCTGAAGGGCGCGGACAGTTGTTCGAGGCTTTCCGCTGGTATGTGAATGCCGCAGTGGCCGCCTCCGCATCGGATATCAGCAATGCCGATGTAAAACGGTCCCGGAACATGGAAAATGCCCTCCGGGCCCTGGGCAATATGCGTTTCGAAAACCGCAGTCAGCCCGGGGAGCTGTTTTTCGCTCAGCCGGTGACTGAGGAATTCGTAGCCCTGATTCGTTCCCGCGACGGCCGGCCGGTACCCGATGCCCCGGTGATCGCATCGTATCAGGAGACGGTGAACGGCCGGAGCCGACAGGTGAATGAAGTGCTGATAAGCGACGGCCAGGGACTGCTGGGCTTCACCCCGGGTTCCTCGGGCAGTCCGGGTACCCGTTTCCTGACCTTTTACCTGGATATCAGTGCCGAACTGGAACAGCTCCGCTCGGCTGGGCTCGCCAATGACCCTCAGTTCGGCGCGATTGAGAATCTTGCCGCTGATCTCCGGGTCAGATTCGAATATGAAGTAGTAAGCATGGCGCCGAACATTCCAACGGCGGTGGTGTTCCTCGAGCAGGATATCGCCGGCATGCCGATAGCCAGCAGCGGACTGCGGGACGGCGTGCTCCAGGAGCTTGCGGCATTCGATTTCCGGATTATCGAGCTGACTCCCGAGGCCCTTGAGAGGCTGGCTGATTCAGAGAACGCCTTGCGCCAGTGGGTCCGCGATAATTACGCGGGGCAGGTACAGCGCCTGGTTTTCGGAACCGCCTCAATTGTCGAAGTTGATGAGAGGGACGGATTTATCGTCAAGGTCGAGGGCAGTCTCCAGGTATTCGATTTCGAAGAGGGCCGGGTGATGGTCAGGACTTCGGGAATTAAAAACAGCAGGGGCACCAGCAGCTCCCGGGCTGTCAGCTCCGCTTTTTTCAATCTGGGTCGTGACTTCGGAAGTTTCGTGCTGAACAATCTCCCCTAGGATCCGAGACAGGTGGTGCCGGGATCGCTCCCAGCTACTCTCCGCCTTCCAGCTTCTTCCGGAGGGCATCCAGAGCCATATCGCCCTCTATATCCTCAATTTCCCGTTTAATCGATCGTTGTTCGGCTTTCTTCTGGGCGTCGAAATCCAGGGGATCCGGTTCGGCGGTGCCGGCAGCCTGGCCCAAGTGTTGAACTAGGGCATCGGTCTCCGCCCTGCTCATGCCTCGCTCCGCATCGATATGCGCGTCGGCTACCTCACCCCGTGCGACGGAGATATCCCTGTTCAGCATGGCGATTTTGCCTTTCATGTCCAGAATTGCCAGCTCCAGCTCGGCCAGGTGACCCTCGGCGGCGGAAATCAGGTCTTCCCTGCCGTGATCTTTTGCCAGAGCCAGCCGTTTTTTCCATAACTCGATTTCATCGATCAGTTCGGCCAGCCGGCGTTCGTCTTTTTTCTTCTGGGTGAGAAGTCCGAGCAGATATTGTTTTTCGCTTTGTTCGCGGTCCATATCCATAGATAATAATCCCCGGAAGGTCTGATGCCAAGGCTTTCATCGCTTCATCGATACCTCTGAAACTGTCTTTTCTGCCGCCCATCTGTTATTCTTGACTCATGGCCGCATATCGGAGTTTACAAGA
>CAWZYW010000707.1:0-1737 GCA_963966255.1 uncultured Salinispira sp.
CGCCTTACGGCCATCAGTACGAACCCCTGACTCCCCTGCCCATGTTCCTGGCTTACGACGCATCTTTCACCGCCCGGGTTCATGTGCTGAACCAGAATCAGCTCCGTTCGGTCATTAAAGCCGCCATCGAGCACCGGGGGTTCAGCATAGTTCAGATCATGAGCCCCTGCGTCACCTACCAGGCCATGCCATGGGAGGTCCTGAAAGAAGGATGGGAGGAGCTTCCCGACGATCATCCGCTTGATGATAAAATGAAGGCTCTGGAGAAGGCGTACTGCGAAGCGCCGCGATACTCAGGCATTTTCTATCAGGTGGACAAACCCAGCCTGGACGACCGTCTCGAGGAGATCAAACGCATTGCCCTGAAAAGCCAGGAAAGGGAAGATGGCGAATATCTTGGGATCAGGGACATTATCACCCAGTTCCATTGAGGCCGGCGGTCCCGGCTTGACCTGGCAGGGGCTGTCCGGGCAAGCTGATGCTCATGAACTCGATACACCCCGGCCTCAGCAGAGCTGGTGCCGTTATGATACTTTTGCTGCTGTTCGGCCTGTTTTTACCGGCATCCCGGATAGCGGCACAGGATCCTTTCCGAAGCCCCGGCAGCGGGAGCGAAACCGCAGAAAGTGAGTCGCCGGGGGATCCGGGTCCAGGTGATAGGGTCTCCGGCGCCCCGGCGATTTATTCCGGCGGGCTTCCGGCCTTTTTCCTCCGATGGAGCCGCAATCTCCAGCAAAGCATCACCCGTTACAGTTCCGCCATCCGCTCCGGCGGCGGGAGCGGTGCCGTGATTCTCTCCTTCCTGGCGGCGGTGGTCTTCGGCATGCTGCACATCATCGGTCCGGGTCACGGCAAACTGTTCACCTTCAGCTACGTATCCAGCCGCGATGCCCGGCCCGCAGAGGGAATTCTGCTGTCGGCGGCCATAAACGTCGTCGACAGCCTGTCGGCGGCGGTGCTGGTGTTCGGCGGCTACGGCCTGCTTTCCATCACCGTGGGAAGCATCCAGGGCGAAATCAGCCGGGTTCTTCAAATCGTCAGCTATTCGCTGATTATCCTGTTCAGCGCCGGGCACCTGATCAGCCACGCATTCCACAATCACGATCACCACCATGATCATTCAGATCAAGAAGGGGATGCGCCGTCAGAACCGGCCGCCCGGCGCAGCCCGCTGTTTCTGGCCCTGAGCATCGGGCTGGTGCCCTGCCCGGTGAGCACCGTTCTGCTGATTTTCGGCCTGGTGAACGGCCTGGTACTCCATTCAGTATTTATGGTGATCGGGGTTTCCCTGGGGGGCTTTATCAGCATGGCGGTGATGACCCTGCTGCTCATCAAGGGACGGGATATGGCCGTTGCCCGCTTCGACTCCAAATGGGGCAGCCGGATGGGGCAGATCATCGAGTTCGCAGGACTGGGGTTTATCATTCTCGTGGCCCTGGTGCTTCTGATCAGCCAGCTGGCATAATACCGTCCAGGACCGGAACGCTATCGGCTGACGTACAGGGCCGGCAGCCGCTGTTCTCCCAGCCCGATCACTTCCACGGATATATTCTCGATGGATGCCCGCAGGCTCGAATCTCCCCGGGTCTGGAAGCCCGCGGTGAAAAACGCGATGTAATTGCTGGGATCCCGGCTCAAGGCGACCACTTCGCCGCTGCGGCCCAGGGTGAGATTTACATCAAGGGTGAGTCGGTAGATCAGGCGGCCGGCCTGATAGTCCCCTGAGAAGTGCCGGGC
>CAWZYW010000708.1:0-1732 GCA_963966255.1 uncultured Salinispira sp.
CGCGGGATGGAATCCGAACCCTGCCGGTTTCCCACCCCAAGGTTATTGCTGGAGCGGCTGGTATCCAGCTCCCCCGGCCCCACATAGTTCTTTTTCGTATAGCCCCAGAAAAACCCCGGGAAGGGGCCGATCAGGTAGAAGGGGAACTTCGGCAGAGTGCGGGTTCCCGCCTGCACCGCTTCACCGTACCGCTCCCGCAGGATTTCCGCAACCAAAGGAAAGCCAAGGGACTCGCTCATCAGGATAAAGCGGCCCTCTGCCTCCTGGTTTTCCAGGGCCAGGATATGCGCCCGGGCCACATCCCGCACATCACCCATTCCGAAGCGAAGGGCCGGAACGCCGATTTTCAGTTCGCCGGAGAAAAACCTGGCGATGGTGCCAACCGAAGTGCTGTCGCTCCGGGTGGAAAGCGAGGGCCCGATAACGAAAGAAGGGTTCACCGCCACCAGGGTGAACTGATCCTGCCCCTTGGCATATTCCCATGCGGCCTGTTCAGCAAGGGTTTTCGAGTATGAATAAGGCTGGTACTTCTCGCTGGCTGTGGTGTTCCAATCGGCCTCATCGAGCATACCGGATGCCTTGCGCTGCCAGTCTATATTGTCGGTGTGGATGGCCGCCACGCTGGAGGTGAGAACCACACGGGTCACGCTTCCGGAGCGGGTGGCAGCCTGCAGGACATTGATGGTTCCGCCCTTCGCGGGTTTGATAAGTTCTTCGTTCGGATCGGAAATATCGCTGATAAAAAAGGGACTGGCGCAATGGATCAGCGCGTCGCAGCCGAGGGCCGCCCGGTCGAACGAGCCGATGATCCCCAGATCCGCCTCGAACAACTCCAGCTGTCCGGGGAATTCATCCCGCATATCCTCAAGATGGGAGATCTTGGTCTTCGCTTCCAGACTGCGAACCGTCGCATTTACTGAAACGCCGGATTCCAGCAGCTGACGCACGATCCAGCTGGCGATATAACCGCTGCCGCCGGTGACCATCACCCGGTTGTATTTGATCTTTTCGCTCATATATCCTCCGCAGTTCGGGTAACATACTACCATAACGGAAGATAGTCTATTTACACTGTCGGGGATTCCCGATATTATCCCCTGTCCGCAAGCCCCTTCGGGCTGCCGGCGGTAATACCATGTAAACAGAAGGTGATGTATGATTAAAGCAGGACAGATTTCCAAGGGCATGTGCCTTATTATGAAAAACGACCCCTACCTCGTTGTCGAGCGGGAGTTCGTCAATCCCGGAAAGGGCAGCGCCTTTGTCCGCCTGAAACTCAAGAACCTGGTCAACGGATCGACCCTGAAAGAAACTCTGAAGTCCAACGACAACGTTGACGAGGCCGACGTATACGACAAGCAAAGTCAGTTCCTGTACGCTGACGGCGAAGGGTATCATTTCATGGATAATGAAACCTACGAACAGTACCATGTCCCTTCCGAAGGCCTTGAGGACAAGGGGCTTTACATGAAAGACGGAGATACCTACAAGGTGGTTTTCTTCAATGAAAAGGCCATCGATATCGAGCTGCCGACCAAGATGGTTTTCGTAGTTACCGAGGCTCCGGAAGCCGTCAAGGGAGACACCGTCACCGGCGCCACCAAAATGGTAACCTGCGAAACCGGACTTACCGTCAAAGTGCCCATCTTCATCAAAGAGAATGAAAAGATCCTGGTGAACACCGAAACCGGCGAATACGTCGAACGGGTGAATAAATAGTCACCTGACTCAC
>CAWZYW010000709.1:0-1727 GCA_963966255.1 uncultured Salinispira sp.
GGTGTTGATGCATCCGTGGACCATGCTGTGCGTTTTCGGGGGGAAGGCCATGGAAATGTACTCGGGGATGGAATTTCCCAGGAATCGGGTCCGTTCCCAGTAAAAATCGTGATGATGCCCGATGCTGGGGATGCCGGTTTCGGCCACCACCTCGGTGATCGCGAGGCCCAGGGGAATATTCATGGGAATGGCCAGGGCGTTTTCGATGATCAGGATGTGGATGTTGAAGCGCCGCAGGAACTCGTAGATCTGCACTTTCAAGAGGCGCCTGAGGTAGTGGATCTGCCCGGTGAGGGATTCGTCCCGCTTGGTGCTGCCGAATACCCGGCGCTGTACCTCGGCGACCTCGGGATGTTCCCAGAACGCTTCCGGAGCCACCATGGTCCGTTCTTCATCCCAGTCGCTCTGCCCGGCGAAAAAGAAACATTCGAAACCCATCCGCTCCAGGACGTGGATCCACTTTTCCGTTTCGAGGCTGACTCCGTCGGTACCCTGGAAACGGGTGGACAGAAAACCGATGTTCTTCACTTCTCCGGCTAAACCGCGTACATACATGGCACACTCCCGTAGATTCGAACTGATCGCCGGGCGACCCCGGATGAAGACCCCTCAGCTGATCAGGTCGCAGATATCTTCCAGTGTATGCAACAAATAGTCCGCCTGCAAATTTTCGCAACGGGGATCGTCCCTGCGGGGACGGCAGCTGCGCCGATCGCCGGCGAAGAAGGCGGTCTGAAAGCCCATTTGGGCGGCGGCCCACACGTCCTTGAGCATGTCGTTGCCAACGTACAGGCAGCGCTCCGGGGAGATGCTTGCGAATCCGTGACCCGGGTGCTCCAGGGAGGACAGTCGCCGGGCCAGGACTTCGTAGAGGTGAAGAGACGGTTTGCCGTGGCCCTCCTGGTAGCTGAAGATCATGAGATCGGGGTGGAAGCCCAGGGACAGAAGGCTTTGATCCAGGAAGGCTTCGAACATGGCAGGGGTGTAGAACTGGGCGTTGGAGACGATGCCCATGGGCAGCCGGCGCCGGCGGGCGCATTCCAGTACCTCCGCGAACCCGGGCATGGGGGCCACGGGGTTTACCAGGGTCTCGTATTCCGTGGCGAACAGGGCAATATCGTCGTCGTTCAGATGGGACAGTTCATTGAGCCCCGCCCAGATACGCCGGATATCCACCTCGGGATACTCGATTCCCCGTTTCCTGCCCGCTTCGTGGTCTGCGAGGATCGCAGCTTTCATGGCGGCGCTGATCTCCCCCGGGGCCGCATCCACGTCGTATTCGTCCAGCAGGCGGGCGATCCGGTGCTCCCGGCTCCGATTGTCCTCTCCCAGGCTGATATCGCCGCTGGCCGAGATTACCAGGGTACCGTAGATATCGAATACCAGGGCTTCGATCGGCCCTGCGGCGGACTTGCCGAACGGCGGGGCGAAACGGGCCCGGTCGCCTAGATCCTCGTTCACGGGTATCGGTTCGAGCTGCTGCGCGTTGCTGCGGTGAATATCGACGATCTGATCCGATATCGACGGATTGGAACTCATTGGCCGCCTCCCTGCTCCGGGCTCAGGGAAGTGACCAGGAAGATCATCTGCGGATCCAGGAAGCTGAACAGCAGTTTTTCCTTGTCCAGGGAGCCGTCGGATCCATCGACCAGATCCCGGTCCGCCAGGACCCGCCGGTATATCTTCTCGAGCCTGAGGCGATAGCGCTCCTGACCGTATGCGTCTGT
>CAWZYW010000710.1:0-1718 GCA_963966255.1 uncultured Salinispira sp.
AAGAGACAGATCTGGAATAACAAATATCCGATGACCACCATGATGATCGCCGTGGCCGGACCCGACCCGGGATTGGAGATCACCACCAGGGGGGCGAACACCACCGGCAGGATTACGAAATACCGGGCGAACCATGCCAGGGTGAAACCCCTGACGATTCCGACTTTGCGCGAAAGCATCCGACCCACGGGCATGATGAAATACGACAAGTGAAAAAACGAGGAAACGAAGCCCACCAGGGTTTTGCTGGCGCCCAGACCGATGATAAAAAGCAGAACGACGTTGCCGGCCAGGAACTGGAACGCGAAGCTGTTCATAAACGAAAAAGCCATCCACCAGCGCCGTCCCTGACGCTGCTGCTCGGGTGTGTAGTGGGTTTCCATCCGGACACCATAATGCCCGTCGTGGTTCCTGTCCAGTCATACGCCTCGCGGCATAGTTTAGAAAGAACCAAAACATCGGAGTACCAAAGATTTGCCCCGAAGCAGTTGACGAAATGATGCGAATTCCGATATTGTGCCCTCTACACGGACGGAGTACATCTCCGCCCATCGGGCTGTAGCGCAGTGGTTTAGCGTACTTGTCTGGGGGACAAGGGGTCGGGAGTTCAAATCTCCCCAGCCCGAAAAGGCTCATCATCGACGAAGTCGGTGGTGAGCCTTTTTTATTAATGCATTGAAGGCCGGAATCGATGATATCCGGTTCACTTGATGCTGAGGTAAGTCCACTCGTGCAGGGTGAAGATCCGGTCCCCGGTAAATTCCACGAAAAAGCGGCTGTCGACGGTTTCGAGGACCAGAACCACATCCTCGAGGTCATATGAAATGATGGTCCAGTACCAGTCGAGCTCAGCTGCGCTGGGAGCCCGTATGATCACCTCCCCCGCATCGCAGAGCCGATTCCTGAGGTAATTTGCCAGAATCGGTATTCCGTCCTCCTGATAGGCTTTTTCGAGAATAGCATCCGCTTCATTGAAGCGCATGAGAAGCTTGTTGGGATTCAGGCCCTGGAGCGCCGGTACATCAGCCAGGATTCGCGTCAGGTAGGGTCCGATGATCAGCACGTCCCCGAACAAATCACTCTCCTCATATCCTGATCGCAGGAAGTTCTCCACTTCACCGATGGCCGAGGTAAACGCGCTGCGCGGGGGCAGCCGATAGCTGACCCGCTGGGGTATGTCGGAAGGTATGGGATCTCCCCGAAGGCTGAGCTGAATTTCCCGGGGTCCGGGAGTCTCGGAGAACAGTTCCCGGGACGCCGCTTCATCGGGATAATCGATGCTGCTGAACGGGAAGACCGTACTCCCTCCCAGTTCAAGCAGAAGCACCGCGCTTTCGAGTTGATTGTTCAGGGTTGCATAGTGCAGAGGCTGCCGGCCCCATTCATCCATAGCATTGACATCAGCTCCGGCTATAATCAGGCGCATGATCGATTCGACATCGCCGGTGGACGCGGCTACCATCAGCGGAGTTTGCTGATGGATGTTCCCGGCACCTGCTTCGGCTCCAGCCTCCAGGAGGATTTCTCTCAGCTGCGTATGACCGAATGCCAGGGCGAAAATCAGTGGCGTTGTGCCGTCGGCGGCATGGGCATTGGGATCTGCGCCGCGGTCCAGGAGCATTACGGCCACCTCGGGCATAGCGTACTGGGATGCGAACATCAGTGCAGTCTGTCCGGAATCATTTCGCAGACCTATGATCGATCCCCGTTCGATGAGG
>CAWZYW010000711.1:0-1718 GCA_963966255.1 uncultured Salinispira sp.
CAGTTAAAACCCGAGCCGCCGCTCAGCCTTCAGCCAAGGATCAGATAATACAGCGGCGGTATGAGCAGCGCCGGCAGCAGGTTCGCCGTTTTGATCTTCCGGATTCCCATCAGGGCGAGGCCGATGGCGAAAATCAGAATGCCGCCGATATTCGAAATTTCCCTGACCACCCCCTCCCCCACCCAGGGCTCGATGAAACTGGACAGCAGGGTGATGCCGCCCTGGTACAGCAGCAAGGGAATCGCGCTGAAGATGACGCCGATGCCCAGGCTCGATGCCAGGATAATCGAGGTGATCCCGTCCAGAATTGACTTGGCGTACAGGATGCTGTGGTCACCCTCCAGTCCGCTCTTGATAGATCCGAGGATGGCCATGCTGCCCACGCAGTAAATCAGCGATGCGGTGACGAATGCCTCGGAGACTTTGCCGTGGTGTTCGCCCAGGCGATGCTGCAGCCGGTCGCCGAGCTGCTTCATGCCCTTCTCGATACCGATGAGTTCGCCGACGATCCCCCCGACGGCCAGACTGATGATAAACAGCAGGGCTTCGCTCTCGGGGCTGAGCAGGCCCGACAGGGCGGTGGCCATGCCGATAAACAGGACCGCAAGGCCGATTGCCTGAAGCAGGATCTCCTTGAAGCGCTCGGGCAGGCCGTGTCTGAGCAGAATACCTACCAGGGATCCGGCGATTATGGCGGCGACGTTCACATAGGTTCCGATCATTTATGCAGATTACTCCGATTGCAGAGGCTTTGGCGAGATCTGTGATGTGAAATCCCCAATCCGCTCCGGCTTTCATGATACTCATAAGCCGATTATAATCACCGTGTCGCGGGCCTGCTATTGATCAATGGCAAAACCAACGGCGGGAGGGTACATGGCACTTATCAGTCTGAACGGCGTCTATCTCCGATTCGGCGACGAATATCTGTTTTCCGATATCAATCTCCATTTGGAAAGCGGAGACCGACTCTGCCTTCTCGGGCGCAACGGGGCCGGTAAATCAACACTCCTGAAACTGATGGCCGGGATCATGTATGCTGATGAAGGGAGCATATCCCGAAGCCGCGAAATACACATCGCGTATCTCGATCAGAATTTCGCCGAGAGTTTTCCCGGCTCGGCCCTGGATTACTGCATGCGTCGGGATGAAAGCGTACAAAGCTCCAACGGACCTGATGCGCTGGAGCGGCATACGGTGGTGAAATTCCTGCATCAGCTCGGCATAGATGAGGACGCCGATTTTAATTCGCTGTCAGGAGGCGGCCGCCGGAAAGTGATGCTCGCCCGGGTTCTGGCGGCGGAGCCGGACATGCTCCTGCTCGATGAGCCGACCAATCATCTGGACATAGAATCGATCAGCTGGCTCGAAGAGCATCTCAGCCGAGACTCCCGGCGCACCCTGGTAATAATCACCCACGACCGTAATTTTGCCAGGCAGATTTCCAACCGCACGGCGGAACTGGACCGTGGTGAGCTGTTCGCCTTCGATTGCGGATATGGCGAATTCCTCCAGCGGCGGCAGCTGCTGCTGGAAGCCGAGGAGACTGCCCGTGACCGATTCGACAAGCGTCTCGCCGAAGAAGAGGCATGGCTGCGCCGGGGAATCAAAGCTCGAAGGACCCGGAATGAAGGCCGTGTGCAAGCCTTGATGAACATGCGCGAGGAGCACCGGCGCCGGCGGGGACACCGGGTGGCGGTGTGGCTGGTGGAGTCGGG
>CAWZYW010000712.1:0-1713 GCA_963966255.1 uncultured Salinispira sp.
CTGGAAACAGAAGCGCTCCACCCGCAAGGATTTCGAAAAAGCGGGGTACTACCAGAAAGAGGGTCGGATTCCTGAAGCGAAAAAGCTGTTCAAGGCCTGCCGGCAGCAGGCCCCGGATGACGCGGCGCTGGCCTGGTGGATCAGGCAGCTGGGCTGAGCCTCCGAAACAGTGTCGCCTTCCCTTCGCTGAAGAGCCGGTACGGAAATCCACGGATATCCGCGGGCTCGAGATAAAAAAAAGCCCAGGCAGGCGCCCGGGCTATGTATCAGATTACGAACTTCCCGCCCTTGATTATCGGCACCTCAGCGCCGTCGGCGGTGTATCCGGTAACGTCAGTTTTATCATCACTGATCATGAAATCGGTGTGCAGCATGCTGACGTTACAGCCCGCTTCCTTCAGGTCATCGGCACCGGCAAGCTCATCGGCATTGGTCAGGCAGGACGGGTAACCCTGACCGAGGGCGATATGGCAGGATGCGTTTTCGTCGAAGAGGATGGAACCGAACACCAGGCCGCTGCGGTTGATCGGGGAATCCACATCCACCAGCGCAACTTCTCCCAGATATGATGCTCCTTCGTCCATGGCGAAAAATTTCTTCATGATGTCCGCGCCTTTCTCGGCACCGAAATCAACGACCTTGCCCTTCTCGAATTTGAACCAGGCGCCTTCCACCATGGTTTCCATGACCTTCACCGGCTTGACCACCTTCACATGGCCCTCGGTTCGACGGAAGTCCGGGGTGGTGAACACCTCTTCGGTGGGAAGGTTTGGCTCGTACCAGCGGCCGTCGGGCAGCCGGCTCGGACCGCCCAGCCAGGTGTGGGTGGGAGCCAGGGCTACGGTGAGGTCGGTATCGGGGGAGGTGAACCGCACCCGGTCGAGCTTATGGCCGTCCAGGGTCTTTCCCCGGGAGGCCAGGTTCCGGCCGTGTTCCTTCCAGACTGCCACCGGATCGTCCTTATCAAGGCGCAGGATTGAAATGTACACCTCTTCCAGCTTCTTCAGGGCCGCATCCACCTCGGCCTGCGGAGCGTCGTCGGCCAGGCTGTACACCGTCCTGGCCCATTCGGGCCCCGGGGCCGCCAGGACCAGCCAGGGGTGCTTGTGGCGCATAAGCTGATCGGAGACGAACTTCAGATTGCTCCGGGCCACCCGGGTCATGGTGCTCAGGGCTTCGGAATCCACCCCTTTCAGGACATTGAGTTCCTCGGTGCTGTCGATGCGGATCCGCGCCCAGCTTTCGTCGAGCTGCATCTTGCCGCTTTCGATCATATCCCTGGGAAAGTATTCCAGGTTTTCTTTCGTACTGTTTTCCGCCCGGCTTTTGGTGAGTTCGTTGTCCGAAAGCATCACCCGTACCAGACGGCCGCCCATTTCGTAGGCTTTTTTGGCGATTTCCCGGGCGTAATCGTAGGTTCCCACACCGGTCATGATTTGAAGACACTGGTCCTTCTGAAAGTCCAGTCCGACTTTTAGCGCTAATTCAGCGAGTTTTTGTTTGGTTTTGATATCCATAGTCACAGACAGTACTGCGAAAACCTTCAGCTGTCCAGTTTTTCCCATGCCGCCAACGCCGGGCTCAACCCGCCCTTGCCAGCGGACGGTGACGACCACTATACTCCGGGAATGATCGAAAGCGCTCCGATTCTCGCCTACGCCATCCTGATTCTGGGGGCCTATGCCGCCGGTTTTATCGACTCCATCGCCGGCG
>CAWZYW010000713.1:0-1706 GCA_963966255.1 uncultured Salinispira sp.
AAACCCTCGTTCCCGCCCCAAACCCCCTCCAGGAAGATTCCACTGCGAAATTAGAAGCTCTGGAAAAATGAGAAAACCTCAGCCTGACCGCATCCCTGCAGCGCATCGCGGGTATGATGAGCGCCGAATCCATCGTCTCCCCGCCGGTGCTCACATCCGGGCCGCTGGACGCCACCCATAGCGATGTAAAAGAATATCTGGAAGAACGCTCAGATTCCTGAAACAGCACACATCACCGTCAGTCCTGTCGCTCCTGATACAAAGCCTTGAGCAGGGCATTCTGCAGATCAAAGAGGCGGAAAGGCTTTCGAAGATAGGCTGAGAACCCCTTCTCCTTCAACTCGTCGATCCCCGGGGATACCGACCTCGAACTGGTATACACCGCAGGTAAATCAGGATGAATTGCCCGCAGGCGCCCGAGCAGGGAAAACACATCCGGTGAATCGGATTCGCTGTCTTCGAGAATGACCATGTGGAAGGGATAATCTGAATCGCTGGCCTTTTCAAACTGCTCAAAGGCCTGGGCAGATGAATGAACGAAGCTGCCATGAATCCCCATTTGATACAGAAGTCGCTCCCAGATCTCCTGAACGTCGGGGTTATCATCCAATATCATCAGCTTGAGCCCCTCAGGGATTTTGCGCACCGTGTCCATGGGAACGTCTCCGCTGGCCAGTGGCAGGAAGACATGAATCTTGCTTCCGCGGCCCGAGGTGCTTTCGAGCTCCAGAGAACCTGCGTGTTCCAGGGCGATATTCTTGGCGATAAACAAACCCAGACCATCGGCGTTATCCCGGGTGGTGAAAAACGGCTGCTCTGCCCTGGAGAGCACATCAAGGCTCATCCCCTCCCCGTGATCGCTGACGCTGATGAGTACCGCATCCCTTCCATTGCGATTCACCAGCTCCAGGGATACCGTAACCGGATAAGGATCCGGTCCCGCCTGAACCGCGTTAACCAGAATGTTCTGAAACATTTGAAGGATTTTCTCGTAGTCACCCCGATACGGAGGTATATCGTTTTCAACGATCACATCGAGGGTCTTATTGCTCCCCAGGATGGCCTGATCCCCCACTTCTCTCACGGCATCCGCAAGTGAAAATTCCCCCATGGACCGGCGACCTCCGCCGGCAAGCCAGAGAATATTATCCAGCCGTCCGTTGCTGCGTTCGAGATGCTTGATCGCCGAACCGAGGCTGTCCCGGATCGCGCCGGTTTGGGATTCCAGATCGGGACCGTCCCTCTTCATCAGCTCCAGGACATAATCGAGATTGCCGAAGATAACCGTCAGGCGATCCCGGAAATCCGCGCCGAATCCCCGAACCAGAGGCAGGAGGCTCTGGATCCGCTGAACCCGCCGATACTCTTCTTCCATCTGCCTCAGGTTGGTGACATCTTCGAGGATAAGCAGGTACTCACTTCCCGAACCTTCGGGCCCTTCGGCGGACTGGAGTTCCGCCCGGAATATTCCGCGACTGGACCAGCTGGTCTTGAGAGATACCGCGTATTCCATGCGGATATCCTCCCCTTCCGCCAGCGGAAGGGAGAGAAAACTGCGAAGCTCCCGGGCATCAGCATCGCTCCAGGGGTGGAGATAGTCGATGAGCAATTCTCCCGCGATGTTCTCCACCCCTACGGCAAGCAGCTCACTCAGATTGTGATTGTGCCGGATCACCACGCCTTCGGCATCGAGATATATGACAATC
>CAWZYW010000714.1:0-1706 GCA_963966255.1 uncultured Salinispira sp.
CGCCGGGCGTGCAGCATATTGTGTCAGACTCTCCTGACTGTGCTTATCGAGAATGGGGGATTCCGGGGAAGGGAAGTCCCTCGGGCACCCGGGGAGGGAAAGAGCAGGCGGCACTCCATCGCCGCGCCGGATCTGGCGGCAGTGGAAGCGGCAGACTGGAGTCGGGATCTGGTGTCGGCCATCGGCGGCGCCCAAGCCTTTGCCCGGGAGGGCCTGGGAGTGTTCCTCTACGAGGGTGCCGAACTGGTTTGCGGGGCCAGCAGCTTCTGCCGCTATCCCAACGCCATCGAGGTGGAGGTCGATACCCGACCGGACCGGCGAAACGCCGGGCTTGCCCGATGGGCCGGGGCCGCTCTTTCGGTCCTGGCAGCGGCCCATGATCTCTACCTCTGCTGGGATGCCGCCCATCCCAGTTCGGCGCGGATCGCCATCGACCTGGGACTGGGTTTTTCCGGGCACTACATCTGTATGGTATATCGCTTTGCCGACGAAAGTCTTCGAAGCGATGGGGGAGTGGAACATTGATCTTGATACTGGGGGCCATGGAGGGTGAAATCACCGCCTTCCGCCATGCCTTGGAAAACGGCGAGGACCGGGACCCTCAGGTTCTGAAGAGCCGGGCCGGTTCGGAGCTGATCATCGGGGAGCTCGAGGGGGTTCCGGTCGCCCTGGCCCGGGCCGGGGTCGGCAAGGCGATGAGTGCCCTCAGCGCCCAGAGCATGATCGAAGTCCTGGAACGCCGGGGCTACGAAATCCGGGCGATCCTGTTTACCGGCCTGGCGGGGGCCCTGAATCCCCAGTATGAAATCGGCGACACGGTTTTTTCATTGGATTGCGTGCAGCACGATCTGGATGCGGTGTCCCTCGGCATTCCCCGGGGAACCGTCCCCTATACCGGTTACCGCTTCCTGGTAGCCGACCCCCGGCTGCTGGCCGCCGCCGAAACCTATCATCCGGGAGAAGGCACGGTGCGCTTCGGCCGGATTCTCACCGGGGACCAGTTTATCAATCGCCGGGACGATCCTACGCTGGCCTATCTGCGGGAGGAACTGGCCGGGGATGCCGCCGAGATGGAAGGGGCGGCGGTGGCCCTCTGCGCGGCGGTTAATCGCATCCCATTCCTGCTGATCCGCACCATTTCCGATCGGGCCGATGGCAGCGCGGCGGTGAATTTTACCCAGTTTCTTCCCGTGGCCAGCGAGAACAGCCTGCGGGCCGTATGCGGGATCCTGACCGCGTTATCGGCGGAACTGCGATAAAGGCAAAAAAAACCGGTCCGATTTGGGACCGGTTGCTTTTCATTTAAACACGGCCGGTCAGACGAATTTTACCGCCGTGCCCCATGCGAGGATTTCCGCGGCGCCGGACATGACGGCCGAAGACGCGTAGCGGATGTTGATGACTGCGTCGGCTCCCAGTTCCTCGGCTTCCTCGACCATTCGCTTGGTGGCGATCGCCCGGGCTTCGTTCATCATCTCCGAATATCCCTTTAATTCGCCGCCGACGATGGTTTTCAGACCGCTCATGATGTCCTTTCCGATATTCTTGGATTGAATGATGGAACCCCGCACCATCTGGATGGTCTGAATTTCCTTTCCCGATACAAAATCAGTATTTACTAAGATCACTTTCGTCCTCCTTATTGATCTCTTTGAATCGCTGGATTGCCGCCGCGACGAAGGCGGTAATGAGCGCGACGGTTCCGA
>CAWZYW010000715.1:0-1705 GCA_963966255.1 uncultured Salinispira sp.
CATACGAGATCAGCCTCGGTCTCGTGGGCTCGAATCCTGAGTTGTTGATCTCGTCGGCAAATGCGCTATTGGTTCCGTAGAAGGTTCCCCCGCCGCCCAGGCCGAAAAGCGTCGCGGCGGGAATCACGGCGATTAAAAGTACCAGCAGTTTTTTCATGCTTACATCCTCTCTTTTCGCGGGGCACGTGGGGGCCTTACCGCTTTTGTCTGATTATTCAAACACTCCTCGCTGGCATATCTGTCACAAAAGGGTATAGTAAGAGTATGGCTCGACCCGCCCGTCGCATCAGAGAAATCGCCGGCATCCTGATTACCTACGGTTTCAGGGACTGGCTGGCCAGCATCCACCTGAGACCTGCCAGCTGGCGCCGACGGACCGCCCAGGTTCAGGGGCAGACCCGCCCGGAGCGTATCCGGCTGGCGGTGGAGGAGATGGGCACCACCTTTATTAAATTCGGCCAGCTGCTCTCGATCCGTAAAGACGTCATCCCTCAGGAATATATTGCCGAGCTCAGCAAGCTGCAGGATGCCGTCAAGCCGATGCCCAGCATAACCGCCAGGGAAATCGTCGAGCGGGAATTACCCGAAGGCGCAAAACTCCTGGACTTTATCGACGAGCCCGAGGCCAGCGCTTCCATCGCCCAGGTGCACCGCGCGTCTATCTCGGGCAGCGGCGAAGTGGCAGTCAAAGTCCAGCGGCCGGGCATTGCGGAAGTAATCGATGAGGATATGGAAATCCTCCAGTGGATCGCCCTGCAGGTGGAGCACTACATCCCCGCCCTGCGGCCCCCTGCAGCCGGTGAGCCTGGTAAAGGAATTCGCCAAAAGCCTGCGCAGGGAACTGAATTTCCACTATGAAGCGCAGAACATGCAGCGCTTTCATCGGAATTTCAGCAGCAACCGCTCCATTTCCATCCCCCGGGTCTATCCGGAATACAGCAGCGACCGGGTTCTGGTCATGCAATATATGGAGGGACGAAAGCTGTCGGGACTCCTGAGGGATCCCTCATCCCTGGGCTCCACCGAAAGGGGACGGATCGCCAAGGAAGGGGCCCGGGCCATCATCGATCAGGTCTTCGTCCACGCGTTTTTCCACGCCGACCCCCATCCGGGAAACATCCTCATTCTGCCCGACGGCCGCATCTGTTTCCTGGATTTCGGCATCATGGGTCAGATCAGTCCCACCGAGCTGGAGAAGATCCATCAGGCCATCATTTCCATCGCCAGCAACGACTACGAGCGCCTGGTGGAAATCGTCCTCAGCCTGGTCGGCCGGCAGGGTCCGGTGGATCTCGACGGGTTCCGCTCGGATCTGTTTGAGATCATCGATCAGTACATCAACCTGCCCATAGACAGCATCGAAATACCCAGGGTCTTCCAGGAGATCCTGGCTATCATTTCCGCCCACAACCTGGTGGTACCCAGCAAATACCTGCTGATGAACAAGGCAATCATCACCATCGAAGGGGTGGCGCAGCAGCTGCAGCCGGGCTTCACCATCAGCAGCATCATGGGCGTCACGGTTCGGCGGGTCATCCAGCAGCAATTCAATCCCAAACGAGCCCAGAGGGCCTTCGTGGAAGTCAGCGCCGACTATAGCTCGCTGGTGAAGGATTTCCCCCGGGAAACCCGGGAAATTCTGCGGCAGTTGCGCAGGGGTCGCCTGGGCATCGAGTTCAAGATCGGAGGGATAGAGGCCATTCGG
>CAWZYW010000716.1:0-1703 GCA_963966255.1 uncultured Salinispira sp.
GCGTGATTATTTCGGCGCCCATACCTACGAGAGGCTGGATAAGCCCCGGGGGGAATTTTTCCACACTAACTGGACCGGCACCGGCGGGGATGTCGCATCCTCGACGTACCAGGTCTGAAGGGGGAAGGCTATGGCCATCAATCCGAGACATTCGAGCATATTGAACCTGCTGCAGAATTTCCGGCAGATGTCCGTAGCCGAACTCACCGAGCGCCTGGGGGTTTCTCAGGTGACGATCAGGAAGGATCTATCGCGTCTGGAAGAACTTGGGTTGGTTCAGCGGAGCCACGGCGGCGCCAGGCTGGCCCAGTCGGTGACGGGAATGCCCAGCGTATCCGACCGCGAGCGGGAACACCATGCCGAGAAGGAGCGCATCGCCAACCGGGCGCTGGAACTCATCCAGGACGGGGACTCGGTGTGCATCGACGCGGGCTCAACCAACAGCCTGCTGGCCAGGCATCTGAGGGATCTTCCCCTGCGGGTGGTGACCAACAGCCTGGACATCGTCAACGCCCTGGCTGACGCCGAGAGCATCTCCCTGAGCAATCTCGGGGGGAGCTTCCGCCGTGAAGCCGGGTCTTTCATCGGTCCGATGACCATTGAAGCGCTGAAGAACCTGCGGTTCGATATCGCCTTCGTGGGAGCCACGGGATTCACCGCCGAAGGGGATTTTCTCACCCAGAACACCATCGAGGGCAGCGTAAAGCGGGCCATCCTGGAAGCTTCCCAGCGCCGGGTGATCCTGGCGGACAGCTCGAAGTTCGAAGCCAGGGCATTCGCCAAGTTCGCTTCGGCGGAACTGGTCGATGTGCTTATTACCGACCAGCGCTTCGAGCATGGAGATCTGCTTCGTCAGCAGGGCATCGAGGTGATCATAGTATGAAAAACGAAATGCCGCTGATGGCCGAATCCGTGAAAATGAAAGCGATCGGAATTCTGGGCGGTAACAGTCTTCTGATTCGTGCCGAATCATCGGGAGAGACGGTCTTTGTTTCCGGCGGCAGATGGCTGCATCCGCTGCTGGATTGTATCGAAGCCATCGAAACCGGCGAACTGTCCGGGGAAACGACCACCTCTGACGGCGGGATTTGCATCTATGATCGCGTCAGCGGGAAAGCGGCGGCCCTCCTCGTGGCGCTAATCGCAGAGCTCATCAGTCCGGTTCCCGTTTCGCTGCACAGCGCGCTGGCAAGCGAGCCGGCAATGGGCTATTTATCCGCGGCGGGAATTTCAGCCCGAGCCGACGAAATCATACCGAGAATTGCCTGCGCTACCGAGAAAGATTATCTATTAGAAGAGAGCCCGTCCCGAGCTGAGCTCAGTCTCCGCCGCCGGGCCGGAAGAGGAGTACCTGAATGAACCTGACGATCAAGCCCGACGCGAAATGGTCCCTGCTGGTCCCCACCAGCATGGGCATACGGATAACTCCGGAACAGGGCCAGCCGGTGCATACCAGCAGCAGCTTCACCCTGCAGGTCACCAGTGCCGAGACCAACGTGGCATCAATCCCTTCCTACCTGGGCATGCCCGTGAAGGTGCTCACGACCTTTGTCAAAGACAGCCCCATCGCCAAGCGCATTCAGGATAATCTTCGCTCCCGCCGCATGAATTACGAAGGACCCGAGATTGAGCAGGGCGACCCCTGGGGCTACCGGCACCAGATCAACATCGCTGACAGCGGATATGGCACCCGGGGTCCCCGG
>CAWZYW010000717.1:0-1701 GCA_963966255.1 uncultured Salinispira sp.
TACGATATCAGCCTCGGTCTCGTGGGCTCGGAGATGTGTATAAGAGACAGATGCTTGCCTGGTCGAGCTTCATATCCGCAGCGGGGACCAGATGCCCCCGGTCATAGCCACTGCCCCGATAGTCATCGAGCTCTGCCGATCCGCTGGAGATCAGCGGATCCTCGCGGAAGTTGTCCCGTCGCTCGGCGGTTCCGTTGATATCCTCCCAGCTGAGCTCATAGGCCACCCAGACCGCCTGCTCGGTCTCCTCATTATAGACGAGGTAAAATGCCCCGTGATCAATGAGGATTTGACCGGGAAGCAATGCCGGAAGCTCCAGCGGTCCTGGAGCCGGGGTTTCGGGCAGAGGCATGGACCAAGCCACCGCCGTGATGAGCAAAAACGGTATGAGTTTGAAAGCCGCAAGAAAACGCATACCGTAATTAATCACATTCACCGATGAAATGAAATGAAAAACTGACAGGAAACAGCGCGACGAACAGATTTCCGCACATATTCTGTCCAGGATTCAACGGAGAGGGACCCTCATCCCTCAGGTCTCATGCAATAGTGACAGCATCCTGAACAAAAGCCGGGAGACTGAGGGAAGCCTTTCGCCAACGGCCCCTATTCCGCTTCGCCGAATACTTCGATCTCCCGCCATGCCACCCATGACGGGCTCGCCACCGTCACAATCCTTAAAGATGTGACCCCCTCGACGGGGCTCGAAGGCGAAAACCGCAGCATGTCGCCGTCGGCGCTGTTCCCGGCAAACCGGTGAAGCAGCGTTTCACTTCCATTCACTATCGCGTAGAGTTCATGCTCGCTGTAGCCCGCCGGATCCTGGGCCACCAGCAGCCGGATCTCCGAGATTCGATGCGGCCCATCCAGGTTTAGGCGTATCCATTGCGGAGCATCGCCGCCGGAGTTCCAGACGCTTCCGGCATTTTCATCCACGGCCCCCGAAGGGGGGTCCCCGGGAGCGGATGCTGAAGCCCGAACCCGTGTTCCGTATGCCAGGTTGCCGCCGGATAATTGAGGTATCACGGCAATATCCGGCTGGTATATCGGCGCGAGCAGCTCCATTATGTATCCGTCCTCATCGGTGAATCCCCAGGTCCGGTCTCCCACCCCTGCATTGTCCGGATAATAGGACCAGTACAGGAAACCGTCAAAGCCCGCCTCGGCGGCTTCGGCGGCCCATTTCGCCGTCTCCCGGGCGGCGGGAATCAACTCGGGATAAATATGGCGGAACGGCCCGTATTCGCCGAGGACAATGGGCTTTTCTTTGTATCCGCGCATTCCGAAAGCTTCCAGATGTTCGTCCATGCTGAAACTTCCGGGATAGGCGTGGAAGTCGAAATAATCAAGATCAGATTCTTCCAGCAGGGGCCGGGTATTCAGGTACCAGCCCGGGACAATGAGCCGGGGCACGAAAAAGCCCATGGTCACCAGGGCGTCGGGGTCGTGCCGGAGAATCTCCTCACGCATGCTGCTGATGTAATACCGCAGACCCTCATCAACCATCCGCCATTTTTCCGACTCGACGGACATGTCGTAGGTACCGGTGCTGCTGGTCACTAATCCCGTTTCCACGGAAAGCGGCGGCTGATCGATGAACATCCACTGTTCGTTTAACAGCTGCCACCCCAACACCGCATGCAGGGGTGCGCCCCGCTCCCGGAGGCCGCTGAGCAAGTCCCGCCAGTAGCGGCGGGGGGG
>CAWZYW010000718.1:0-1701 GCA_963966255.1 uncultured Salinispira sp.
GCGTGATGAGGAATTCGGATTCGCTTCCGCCCGTGACCCCCAGCTTCTCCGCTATGGCCAGATGGCTTCCGGCGCCGCTTCCCGCCAACTGGTGGGTGGTTTTTGAGCTTACGTCGGAAATCGCTTCCCCCCCGCGCCGTTTTACCTCTTCCATGGCCTTCGATCGGGGTTTGAACTGCTCAAAGCTTCCGGTAACGCACCAGCGCTGACCGGAAAAAATACCCTCACCGGGCAACAAAGGCGCTTCTTCACGGTGGAAATTCAATCCCAGCTTCCTCAATTCTGCGACCATTTCCCGCAGACGGGGTTCTGCCAGCTGGGCCGTAACGGTTTCCACGGTTTTTTCACCGATTCCCTTGATGTCCGCCAGCTCCATTTGACGGCCTTCATCGATGAGGTCGAAGAGCTGATCGATGTTCAGGTAGCCGTTTTCCTCGAGGAGCTCGGCGAGTTTGGGACCGAAATCGTTCAATCCCAGGCTGACAATGACCCGTCGGTACGGATTTTCTTTCGCCTTTTCCACTCCCTGACGGATCAGTTCGGCCTTTTTTTCGGCAAAACCAGGCAGTTCGGCAATGGCCTGGTAGTCGAGACGGAAAATATCCGGCAGATCCTCAATAAGGCCCTGGTCCATAAGGGTTATCACGGTCTCTGAACCGAGATTCTCGATGTCCATCTGATTGCGGCCGGTAAAAAAGATAATCCGACCCCGTTTCCGGTCGGGACAGTCAAAATTCGGACAGAAATGGTGGGCCCCCTGTTTTTCCAGGGTGCTGGAACAGCTGGGACATGCATCCGGCATGCGCCACAGGGGTCGCTCTCCGTCTCCCTTCTCGATAACCCGTTCCACCGCGGGGATCACGTCCCCTCGGCGGGAAATTGCGACGGTATCGCCGGGCGCGAGGCCCAGGGCGTCGACATAATCCTGATTATGGAGGGTCACATTCTGGATGGTGGTACCCCCAACCGCCACGGGTTCCACCCGGGCCACCGGGGTAACCCGCCCGGTTCGGCCGATTTGCACATCAATGTCCCTGACCCGGGTGACTCCTTCGGGGCTCTCGAACTTGTACGCGATGGCCCAGCGGGGGTGATGCCCCGTATAGCCCAACTCCTCCCGTACCGGGATTTCATCGATTTTCAGCACCATCCCGTCAATTTCATAATCAAGGCCGGAACGGCGTTCGGTGCTGTGCTTCAGGAAGGTATCGATATCGGACATGGCCCGCTGGACATCTTCGCCATCCGACGGATCGACGGCGATGCGGGTCTGATGGGGATTCACCACCAGACCCAGTTCGCCCAGCAGTTCGAGGTTGCGATGGTGGGATTCTCCGAACTCATCCCCGAAGGGCTCATACGCAAAAAAGCGCAGGGGGATTTTCGCCACTTCCCCGCTCTTTATCCGGCGAAGGCTGCCGCTGGCGTAATTCCGCGGATTGGCGTAATCCGCCCCGTGCTCGTCGCGAATCCGATGAAAATCACTGATCCTCATGAAAACTTCACCGCGGATCGCCGCGGTCACCGGTCGGGGCAGGCGCAGAGGAATGCTCCGAATGGTCCGGACATTGGCGCTGATGTCGTTTCCCACTTCGCCATTTCCCCGGCTCACCGCCCGGGCCAGAACTCCGTCTTCGTAATACAGCACCAGCTGTCTCTTATACACATCTCCGAGCCCACGAGACCGAGGCTGATATCGTA
>CAWZYW010000719.1:0-1699 GCA_963966255.1 uncultured Salinispira sp.
GGGGGTGAGGTTTTAAGAGCAATGGGAAGCGCCTACTTCTAAGCCATTGCTCTTTGAAGCCGTCTTATCGCTTATGTGTTCGTTTCGATCGCTCATTGTCATTAACCCCTTCTATATAGTACACCCTGTGTCCCGAGTTGAGTATTTTGGATGTATGAATAAGTACTCGAACGCCACTGGTCCTGCCGGGTCACCGATTTCCCGGCGAACTGTCATTTTTGCGATCCTCCTGTTATTCGGGGCTCTCATCGCGATGCCGGGGATGCTGTCCGCCCGGGGTGGTGGGGAGCGGCCAGGCGAGCTTCCGACAGCGCCGCCTTTTCCCACGGATCCGGCCTCCGACGGACCGCGGATTTCCATGACCGGTATTCCCTTTCCCCCCGCTCCCCCGGTGCCTGAAGGCGAGTTATCACCGGCTGCCAGAGCGGCTATCGAGGATCTTTTCGAGGGAATCAACGGCGGACTGATCTCCGAGCCGCCCATCGAAGCCCTCGGTCGGTCCGGGGATCCCCGGGTTCTCTGGTTCCTGCGGGATCTGTTCCGCTTCGGAGCGATGAACACCGCCCGGGCGATTTTCGCTGCCTTCGAGGAACTGACCGGCGTCGCGCCTGAAGATCTCAATCTCTCATCGGTGGCGAACCATCTCATTGCCTGGGATCTGCCGGCCTATCCCGGGTATACCAAAGACAAGGAGCGGCTATTTCTCCTGATCGAACCGAGATGGCAGCCCTTTTTCGATGACGAGGACTCGAACATCGACTGGCGCTGGGTAGAGTGGGGCGGCGTTCTCATAGACGACCGGCGGATCGGAAGCCCTGAGGTTCCCTGTTTCCGCTGCATTCCCGCCCTCGACGATCCGCCGGTGACCACCGCCGATCGGGGCGACTGGTATCCCGATGACCGGCTGGTGTTCGGAATCGTGATCAACGGCGAGGCCCGGGCATATCCACGTAACCAGATGGAAATTCACGAGATGGTCAACGACACCCTGGGCGGCCGTCGCATCGGTATTCCCTACTGCACCCTCTGCCTATCGGCCCAGGCCTACTATCTCGATGACGTTGAAGGCTTCGAGCCGATTCTGCGGACTTCGGGCTTGCTCGCCCGGTCGAACAAATTCATGTATGACCTGTCCACCTTCTCAGCCATCGATACCTTCACAGGTGAAGCCATATCCGGACCCCTGTTGGATGCCGGTGTTGTCTTGAATCAGGTGACGGTGGTCACTTCGACCTGGGGCGAGTGGAAGCGGGCCCATCCCGGCACCACCATCCTCGCTGAAGACGGAGGCCGGGGCCAGGGATACCGCTACCCGCTGGATCCCCTTGGCGACCGGGATGAAAACGGCCCGATTTTCCCCGTGGGTGATGTGGATCCCCGCCTGCCGGTGCACGAACGGGTGCTCGGCGTGATTGCCGCCGATGGTACGCCGGTGGCGTTCCCGGTTGTCAATGCGGCCATTGCTCTCAGGCGGGGAGCCACCATCAGCCACCTCGGAATCGATGTCATATTCGACGGCGACGGCCTGCGCGCCACTATAAACGGGGAGGATGTTGTATCTCACGAGTCCTTCTGGTTCGCCTGGAGCCAGTTCCGCGAGGGAACCGAGCTGTGGGAGCTGGAGTAAGTGCATCCGTTGGATCGGATGGCGAGGGAGCGGGGAGCTTAGTTCGCCCCCGCCTCCTGTATCATCACATTG
>CAWZYW010000720.1:0-1697 GCA_963966255.1 uncultured Salinispira sp.
GTTCTCCAGGGTTCGAGTCGGGTTGGGGAGGAATGGAGTTCGAAGATTTCATGGGGCGGATTTTCCCCGGCAGGGCCGCGGCTGTTAAGGAGCCGGGGCCTCGATCTCCCAGTAGCGCCGGTTTATTTCGAAAATTTCCGGGCGGTATTCGAAGTGTATGGTGTCGAATCGCCGCCATTTTCCGCCCCAGACGAAACCGGCCTTTTCGAATTCCCGGATGAAGGCCTCGGGGGGCATCAGCCGCTGCTCATAGGGCAGACTGTACCATGGAAGACCGAGCTGCCGGGCCCAGCGCCAGTAGACCTGGGCACTGGAATAACGGGCGGGGAGAATGTCCACTGCGATACCGTAGGAATGGAGGCTGCGGCTGGAAGTGCCGGAGATTTGCCGCCAGTTGTGTCCGGTGATGGTACCGATATTTTCGATATAGCTCCGCAGTTCGGCGTCGCTCTCGGCAAGCCGGCAAATGCGCGCTTCCACCTCGGCCAGGTCTTCAAGAAGACTCCGGTGAACATTTACCTGGCGTCGAAACAAGTAGATGGTTTTAACGCTTTGATCGCTGGAGCCGAAATCATCAATGCCCCACAGGGCGTCAATGAGCCCCATATGGCGGCCGATTCCGCTGGTCGCCTGGCTTTCAACCCGGGCTTCCAGCTCGGCGATTTCCTGCTCGGTATATTCAGGCAGCTTGGGAAGCTCAGGCCGGTAGGGATAAAAGGAGTATCCGGAGTAAAACTCCGCATCATCAAGGCTGTCCTCACGAAGCATTTTTCCTTCGGCGAAATGGAACCACATATCGCCGATGCGAAGCGCCCAGTCGCCGTTCCGCATGGCCACTTCTTCCACCGACTCCGGGTAGGCCCGCGCAAAGGCCCGGATAATGGACTCGGGATCGGCCCACGGCTCCTCGACGATCATTTCCCGCTCCAGATCGGAAGAGCCGATGCCGCCCGACCCCTGAAATTCGCCGGTGGCATTGCCTCGAAGGATCTCCCCCGAATCCTCGGATATCGCCTCGGAGCGATCTGGGCTGCCGGGCAGCGGGATCCCGCGGATGCTGAAAAAAAGGACCGCCAAAAGGAGGGCCGCGAGAAAGAGGCTGAGCCGATGGAAAATGGGTCGGTATTCCATAGCTTAAAGATAGTTTAGAGGACCGCTGCTGTCCACGTGTCTTTACATGCCTCATCCAAAGGCCTATGATTTCTGCCGGTCAAACTGAGGAGGTGCTCATGAGGATAGAAGCGGAAATCAAGCTGGGATTCAAGGACGTCATGTTTCGACCCAAACGTTCCACTTTGAAAAGCAGATCCCAGGTTGATCTGAATCGGGAATATCGATTTCGCAACTCGCAAAAACTTTGGAGCGGGGTACCGGTGGTTGCGGCGAATATGGATACCGTCGGAACCTTTTCCATGGCCGAAAGCCTGAAGAGCCACGGTCTTATCACCGCAATACACAAGCACTATCCCCTGGAGCAGTGGCGGGAATTTCTGAAAAATGCCGATGCTGCCTTTTTTCCCCCCATCATGGTCAGTTTCGGGACCGGCGATGAGGACTATCAAAAAATGAAAACGATAATGGGAAACGATTCCCGGCTGGGATTTATCTTCATTGATGTTGGAAAAAGGTATTCCCAGCATTTTTTCCAGTTCGTCTAACAGGGTAGGGGGGGTTTCCCCGGGGAAAGCATTGTCGCC
>CAWZYW010000721.1:0-1696 GCA_963966255.1 uncultured Salinispira sp.
TGCCAGCATAGAGATTGCCTGCGCGAACCCGGATATCAATTATCTGGGCGTGGAAGTGCACATCCCCGGCGTCGCCGCCCTTATGGACCGCATCGAGGAGCGGGGAGTGGATAATATCCGCATCATCCAGCACGATGCGGTAGAGGTATTGAGGTACATGCTTCCTGAGGCCAGCCTGCGGGGAGTCCATATTTTCTTTCCGGATCCCTGGCCGAAAAAGCGACACTTCAAGCGCCGACTGATTCAGAAACCCTTTCTCGAACTGCTCGCCCCCCGGATAGAATCCGGCGGCTATCTCTACCTGGCTACCGACTGGAGCGATTACGCCGAATGGATGCTCGAACACCTGGAAGCCTTTCCCGGGCTGGAAAACCGTTACCAGGGCTACGCCGAACCGCAGGCCTGGCGGCCCCGGACGGCGTTCGAGCAAAAGGGCCTGGATAAGAATCATCCCATTCGCGAGCTGTATTACATCAGGCCCGCAGCGGGCACCACCGGGGTATAATCATCCGCTGCGCTCCGAATGCTTTGTATATACATGCAACTAACCCCGTGATATAGTTATAAATATCCCAAAATGTAGAATGCAGCAATCCGCGGACCTGTCCCCGGGTTCCCGAAGCATCGAGGCGGCGGGAAAGAGCGAGGTGTCATATGAACGAAGGTCAGTTTTTAGATGAGCATGCCAAACTGGTGGACGAGCATCGGGTAATTACTCCGGCGGAATACCAGAAATACAGCGTGAAGCGGGGACTGCGCAATGAGGACGGCACCGGCGTTCTGGTGGGCCTCACGGAAATCGGTGATGTCCACGGTTATATACTGGATGAAAACGAAAAGACCCCTGTAGAGGGCCGGCTTCGTTACCGCGGGATCAATATCAGTGATATCGTCTCCAACTTCCAGAAAGAGCAGCGCCACGGTTTTGAAGAAGTGGTGTACCTGCTTCTGTTCGGCCAGCTCCCCAATCAGGAACAGCTCGACGATTTTATCACCCTCATCGGCGGGCGCCGGACCATGCCGCCGGGCTACTGGGAAGACATCATCCTCAGAAGTCCCAGTCCGGACATTATGAACAAGCTCGGCCGGGCGGTTCTGGGGACCTACAGTTACGACACAAATCCCGAAGACAACAGCCTGCGCAATGTGCTTCGCCAGTCCTTCGAACTGATCGCCCGCTTCTCCGCCATGGTGGCCTACAGCTACCAGGCAAAGCGTCGATTCTATAATTCAGAAAGCCTGATCATCCATGCCCAGAAGCCGGATATGTCATCGGCGGAAAATTTCCTTCATATGATCAGGCCCACCGGAGAATACGAGGAACTGGAAGCCGAGCTCCTGGATTTGGCCCTGGTCCTCCACGCCGAGCACGGCGGGGGTAACAACTCGGCGTTTACTGTCCACGTGGTCACCTCTGCGTATACCGATACTTATTCTGCCATAGCCGCGGCGGTGGGCAGCCTCAAGGGTTCGCGGCATGGCGGCGCCAGCAACCGGGTGAGGGAGATGGTCAACAATATCAAGGAAAACGTCTCGGACTGGGAAAATCGCCGGGAAGTTCTCGAGTACCTGAAAAAAATCCTCCAGGGCAAGGCTCACGACGGAAGCGGACTGATTTACGGTATGGGCCCCGCCTTACATACCCCGTCCGGCCCGCGGGCGGAACCGTTGAAGGACCGGGCCAAAGCCCCGGCCG
>CAWZYW010000722.1:0-1695 GCA_963966255.1 uncultured Salinispira sp.
TTAATGAGTCCGCCGCCCCCCGAGATCAACACGGGGTGGACGGTCGGCGGCTTAAGATGTGTATAAGAGACAGCTCGGAGGGCGGCGGCGCCGGTAACATCAAGAGCTCCCCGATGTACCGCATCCTTTACCCGTGAAGGATCGAGGCCGGTGCAGAGTACCGGGTCTTCGCCGTGGCGGCGATTAACGGCGGATATCAGCTCCCTGCCGATCTGACCGCCGGCACCGGTAACAAGAATCCTCATCACCGCCTCCTGTTCAATATATTGTACATTTAATGTAGCTGCTGAATCCGCCGATTGTCAAGCGATATATACAATATATTGAACAGCTGATATACTGATATCCATTATGAGCAATGCTATAAACGCCCCGGCAGAAAATCATCTCCCCGATGTAGCCAGCCGCATCCGCGAACTGCGGAAGGCCCGGGGTCTGAGCCTTGATGAGCTCGCCCTGCGAAGCTTCGTTTCCAAGTCCATGATCTCACAAATCGAAGGCAACAAGACCAACCCGACCCTGGCGATGATATGGAAGATCGCTCAGGGACTCGAAACCACCGTCCAGGAGCTCCTGGAGCCCGACTCCAGCGACGACGAATTGGATGAAGATGAAAATACCAGCGAAATTCTTTTCTCCCACACCAGGAAGGAGAATTTCAACCAGATTACGGCGGAGAAACCAGGCGTTCACTTCCGTGTGTTAACCCCGATGAGCCAGGCGGAAGACCTGGAAATCTACCGAATCAGCCTCAGGCCGGGAGCCGTGTTGGATTCCCAGCCCCACATTCCGGGAACCGAAGAGTATCTCACCCTGATCAAAGGTGAACTGGAAGTGTCCGCAGGTGAAAATTCCGGCATTATGCACAGCGGCGACTTTATCATGTACAACGCCGACGGCATGCACAGCATGAAAAACATCGGAACCGAAACCGCCGAAGTACACCTGGTGGTGCGCTTCCGCCCGGAACTCAGCTGATTGAGTCGGCCGGGGACCTATCCCCGGGCAGCCCGGACCAGGCGATCGCGCAGTGCGTGGGTCGCCGTCGACTCCGCCGGCAGCCAGCACAATAACTCGGCAACCTTCCGCCTGTCGGCATCGGCGAATATCCGATACAGACGGTGGGCATAATCCTCCAGGGATCCGATCCGTATGACATCCGAAGCCAGGCTCCCGGGCAGGTTCCAGCCCTCCGGAAGAATTATTTCGCGCTCGGGCCCGGTTCCTTCGGCCAGGAGCAGATCCAGTTCGTCGGAATTGATAAACAGGCGAATCCGGGCCGACGGGGCGTAATGGCGGTACCGCGTGCCGGGGCTCGCCGGGAGCCCGGCTTCTTCGGCGGTTCCGCCCTCGCCGGTCAGGGCCGGGGTGCCTCCGACAATGATCTGCAGTTCGGGATCGACCTCGGCGGCGCATTCGGCCAACTGGTCGGGGGTAATGCTTCCGGGCCGCAGTATGTAAAGGGCCTCCCTGGCATGACGCACGATGGTCGACTCCAGCCCCTTCCGGGAAGGCCCGCCATCCATGATCGCCGCCACCCGGCCCTCCATTTCGGCGATGGCCATTGAGAAATCAGTGGGACTGGGCCGACCCGAGCGGTTTGCCGAAGGTGCGGCCACGCCTGCGCCCAGCGCTTCGATGAGCTCCAAAGCCGCCGGGTGCCGGGGAATCCGCAACCCAAGGGTATCGTGACCC
>CAWZYW010000723.1:0-1693 GCA_963966255.1 uncultured Salinispira sp.
GTACCCATCATCGGCCCTGGCGAACGCATCGAGATGGCCATTCCTGGTGAGCCTCGGTGTCTTCGGGGCTACCCTGAGTTCTGCGATCGGAAGCCTGATGGGTGCACCCCGGACCTTGCAGGCCCTCGGCCACGATCGCATCCTCCCGAAATTTTTCAGTCGGGGCTTCGGTAAAACCAATGAACCGCTCACGGCCCTGGCCCTGTCCCTGGCGATGGCCTTCGTGGTCCTGTTGATCGGCGATCTGAACGCGGTGGCCGAGATTCTTACCATGTTTTTCCTGACCACCTATGGCGTGCTGAACTTTTCCGCCGCCATGGAGCGATTCGTCGATAATCCCAGCTTCCGGCCTGCCGTGAAAATCCACTGGTCAATCAACCTGCTCGGTGCCCTCGGCTGTTTTGCTGTAATGTTCCTGATCAGCTGGGTCTCGACCCTGATCGCCCTGGCGCTTGTGATTGCGGTTTTTGCTTTCGTCGGACGCAGCGCCAGGGGACCGGTCGGTGCCGGTGGATTGTGGGAAGGGTTCTGGACCCGGGCCTTTTTTGCAGTGCTCCATCGCCTGGAAAAAACCCGCACCGGCTCAGGTAAAAACTGGCGCCCGATGATCCAGGTTTTCGCCTCGGATCCGACGGCGCACACCGAACTGGTAGGCACCGCCGCCATGCTGACCAGCCAGGGAGGCAGCCTGTCCGCTTATGCGATGATCGATCCGGTCGATCGGGATGAAAGAATCCGCATTCAGAAACAAATGGAGAGGATGGCGACCCGCTCGGGATCCGGCAACGCATTTGTTACTGTTGTTGAGACCGGCAGCCTCCTCGACGGGGTCGTGGTTGCCAGTCAGGCTTCCGGTTTCGCCGGGGCGCTTCACAATACCGTTATGCTGGGATTGCCATCCGGAGACCGGAACGATCGGAGCTATCTTGCCATGCTGAAGCAGCTGGTGCATATCAATCGCAATCTGCTGTTGTTTCGCAAAGGAAGCGTGCCCTGGACTGAAAACTCCGGTCGTATCCAGGTATGGTGGGGCGGCCAGGAAACCAACGTGAGACTTATGCTGATCCTCGCCTATCTGCTTCAGCAAAATCAGGAATTGCGCCGGGAAATCTCACTTGCGACCATTGTCCCCGATGATGACAGCATCGAGGCGGCTGAACATAAGCTGCAAGCCACCCTCAAAGACCTGCGATTGCAGGGAGAAATTCGAATAATCGTAAATCGGGAGAGCCGACCGATTTCTGAGGTAATCCTCGAGGAATCCACCGAAGCATCAATTGTTCTATTGGGAATGGCCCGCCCGGACGACGAGAACAACCGGGGTTATCTCGATCAGCTGCGGAAGGTGGCGGTCCGGCATGGAGCGGTTCTGTACGTATTGCATAATATTTCGCATCAGGCGTATGAATAAGAAAGTGCCCCGAAAACAGCTGATCGAATCAAGATAAGTGCTTTCCCGGTAATCCTCTAGGTACTGATTATCTACCGCAGGAGGATTCCATGGCATTCAAACCCCCATTCTGCCCTTATCCGGAATGCATGAATCATCAGGGAAGTGAGATTCATCACGCAAACTGGTTTGTGCGAAACGGTCACGCCCATTGCTGGCGCACCGGCATCACCGCCCGATTTCGCTGTAAACGTTGTCATCGATACTTCAGTGAGAACACGTTTCACCTCGACTATCGCACCC
>CAWZYW010000724.1:0-1692 GCA_963966255.1 uncultured Salinispira sp.
GAGTATGTCGATGGCATCGCCCCGGGCCAGGCCGGCGGCGGAGGGGATTACCGCCCCGTCTTCACTTCGGACCATGGCATAACCCCGCTGCAGTACCGCGAAGGGATCGCAGGCCGCCAGTTCGCGGCTTGCCAGTTCCAGTCGGCGGCGCCGGGCTTCGATGAGACGATTCATGCCTTCGGTCAGGCGTTCGCGTTGGTCGTCCAGGTTCTGGGCGTGGGGCTGGAGCATCCGGCGGAAGCTCTCTTCCAGGATTTCGCTGCGGAACGGCCGAACCGCCAGTTCCAGCCGTGAGCGCATTCCCAGGTAGCTGTGGATGATGGTTTTTCCCGCGGCCATGACCCGCTGCATCAGCTCATCGGCATTTGAGCACAGCAGCTCCGCAGCGGCGCTGGGAGTGGGGGCCCGCAGGTCCGCGGCATAGTCGCTGAGAGCCCAGTCAATCTCATGGCCTACCGCCGAGATTATCGGGATTTCGCTTTCCGCCACCGCCCGGACCACCGCTTCGTCGCTGAATGCCAGGAGATCCTCAAGGCTGCCGCCGCCCCGGCCAAGGATTATCACCTGTCCAAGACCATGCTGCTGCACGGTCTGTATGGCTTCGACGATCCGCGGCGGAGCGCCGGCACCCTGAACCGGGATGTTAACCACCCTGACCAGGAGCCACGGCGCCCGGCGGGACAGTACGTTGATAATATCCCGGACTGCCGCTCCGGTTTCGGCGCTGAGCACCGCCACCTCCCGGGGGAACAGGGGCAGGGGGCGCTTCTTGTCCGGATCGAACAGGCCTTCTGCCGCCAGGGCCCGTTTCCGCTCTTCGAGCATCTGAAGAATCTGGCCTTCGCCGCCGAATTCCATAGAAGAGCAGATGATCTGATAATTGCCCCGCTGGGCGTATACCGACACATTGCCTCGAACCCGCACCATCATTCCGTCGGCGGGTATCCGGGACAGCCCCCTCTGGGATCCACGGAACATCACCGCCTGGATCATGGCTTCGCGGTCTTTGAGGGTAAAGTACCAGTGGCCGCTGGATGCAGCCTTGAAGTTGCTGACTTCCCCTTCGAGGAGAACCTGGGGGTAGGCCCCTTCGAGGATCATCTTGATTTCCCGGGTAAGTTCGCTGACGCTATAGGCCCGGGTTTCTTCGCCGCCAATCGGGCGTTGTACAGTTTCGCGCATTGCGGTTAAGATTACTCCGTGCACCTCCGCATGACAATAGGGTCTGTTGCTGCCCATTGACGGAGGTTTGGAGGAGATCGCATGCAGTCCAGCGCGTCGGCACCCCGTCTGGGAGTCTGTCTGAATTACCTTTCATCAACCGCCCTCAGCGTCGAAGCTCTCCCGGCGGTACACACCTTCCTCTCCGGTTTCCTGACCCGGGACGAGGGTCAGACCCCGTGGTTCTCCGGCACGGTGTACGTGATGATCCCCGCCGGATCCTCATGGACTGCCCGGCTCATCTCCGGGCTAAAGGACCTGCCCCTCGATGCGGAACTCCGCTTCCTTGAAAGCTCGGCTTCAGATTTCAAGGGGGTTCTGGAATCCCTGGCATCCCGCCAGCCATCCGGCGGTGAAACGGGAATTTTCCATTTCTGGGGAGACTCGGCTTTTCTGAATCTCGGGGTGAACCGCGAGATTTTGAGTTTGCATCTGAAGTATTTGAGTGATTCCGTGTTCGCCGAGGGGTAC
>CAWZYW010000725.1:0-1692 GCA_963966255.1 uncultured Salinispira sp.
GGAGTATTGCTCGGCTTGTTATCATCCGCGCTCGGGTGAAGCCGTGATTTGAAATCGGAGTGTTCATCGCTTGCAGTTTAGAGAGACAGTCAGGAGAAACGTATGTCAATACGATGGAAGCTGTTCCTGCCCGTCGCATCCGCCATCCTGATCTACACCCTATTGCTGATCATCCTGATTTCCACCACCGTTACCCGCGATGTGCTCAATCAGAACGAAGAATTCGCCAGGACCTATGTGGACAGCATATACGCACAGGTCGAGTTGTTCGATGCCGAATCCGAAAGCCGCAGGGAGCTGATGGTCCAGGAGACCCGGCGCCGTCTGAGGGAAATCATCGAGGCGGCCCACGGTATGCTGCAGGGAATCCATGAGCAGGAATTGCGGGGCCTGCTTTCCCGAACCAGGGCCCAGGAACTGGCGGTGCAGAACATCAACAATATGTGGTTCGGCCGCGACGGCTATATCTGGGCAGATGATCTGAATTATATCAATGTGGCCCTTCCCCCCAACCCTTCGGTGGCGGGAACCAGCCGCTTCGATCTGCAGGACGTCACCGGTCAATACATCGTCCGCCTCCTGGTCGACGGGGCCGTAAGCGTCGGGGAAACCTGGCTTGAATACTACTTCCCGAAGCCCGGCGAAAGCGAGGCCTCGCCGAAGCTCGGCTACACAAAGCTCTTCGAGCCCTGGGGCTGGGTCATCGGCACCGGCGAGTACATCGACAATATTGATGAGGAAATCGCGGAATTCGAAGCCCGCAGCCTCGGCGAATTGAATGCCAACCTGTATTCCGACACCAGCAGGAGCGACTATCCCTTTATCATCGATTCCGATGGCCGCTTCGTCGCATATATCCGACCTGACCTTATCGGGCAGGCACCTACCCTTCTGGACACCGAGACCGGGGAGGATCTGATCGCGAAATTCCTGGAAAGCCCCGAGGGCCGGATTTCCTACCACTACACCAAACCCGGGGACGAAAGCGGTTCCCATGAGAAGGTCGGTTACCTCCGTCGGCTGCCCCAGCGGAACTGGATCGTCGTATACGCGTATTCCCCCGATGACGTCCTGGAACAAACCCGTCGATTCAGGAACCTGCTTATCTTCCTGGGCCTGGGAGGCCTGGCGTTCCAGGGCGGACTACTGATCATCCTGCTTACCATGATCCAGCGAGTACTCCGGCGCACCTCCGACAGCATGCAGACAATCGCAGAAGGTTCGGGCGATCTGACCTTCCGCCTGCCGGTTACCACCAGGGATGAAATCGGGCAGCTGTCCGGCAGCTTCAACCTGATGATGGAAAAGCTCCAGTCGATGATCCGCCTTCTGCGGGACAGCGCCATCGAAAGCGAAGGCATCGGCGAGGAACTCTCCGCGAGCACCGAGGAAATTTCCACCGCGGTGGTGCAGATGGCCGCAACCGGCGAGTCAATCAATGAAAAATCCTCGACCCTTGCCCGGGAAGCATCCCAGGCTGATGAATACGTGCGCGACATTATCGACTCAATGAAGGAAATGGGATCGGTATCCCAGGATGAATCCGCGGCGGTCGAGCAGTCCTCGGCTGCGGTTGAGGAAATGGTGGCGTCGGTTCAGAATATAACCAGGATCAGCCAGGAACGGGCAGCCTGATCCGTTCTTTGAGCAAACAGGCCGCGACCGGCCGGCGGGGAATGGAGCAAACCCCGG
>CAWZYW010000726.1:0-1687 GCA_963966255.1 uncultured Salinispira sp.
AAAAGCCCCCCAATAGCTAAGTTTTTCCCCGCCGCAGATATAGCATTCGCCGTCCCGACCCATGTTCAGGGCATTCACCGCGGCGACGGCCACCGCCCTGGCTGCCACGTAATTTTTTCCGCCGGGAGCGGCACCCGGAGCGCTGCCCCGATGCAGGGCCAGAAGCATCTCCCCGGCGCCGGGCTTACTGTCATACGCCCCGAACATAAACGTGGGATTGATAATCCGTACCGGCAGGCCCTCGCTCCGGTGAAGCGCAAGGAGGTATTCCTGGGCTGCCCGCTTTGAGTCCTGATAATCCAGCCGGTAACGGCCGTCGGTGTATGGGTTGTATTCGGTACCCGGGTCCGATTTTGTACCGGGACCGAATGAATTGGCAGTTCCGATATGGACAATGCGCTTCAGACCCCTGCCGAGGGCCTCGGCTGCCAGGATCTTCACGGCATCGAAATTCACCTTCCAGATCATTTCCGCCCTGCCGGGCCAGATCTGTGTACTGGCTGCGACGTGAATCAGGGCGTCCATGCCCTCCATGGCCGCCCCGACGGAAGACTCGTCAGTTATATCCGCGTATATCGCATCAAGCTCCAGATCTTCCAAGCTGTGATTGTTCCTGCCGGGCTGGAGCAGGACCCGCACTCCGTAGCCCCGGCTTAGCAGTTCGCGGCAGATATGGTTGCCCAGCATACCATCTGCGCCGGTCAGAAGGATTTTCTTCATGATGATCTCCCATCCCGAAGCAACGGGAAGGCTTTATTATAGCCCGATCGCTCAGTCTGCACACCCGGCAATCGCCTTGCTTTTTTACCGGGGTCCTGAAATACTTTCCGGCGATGAGAAGCCCTTTCTCCCATACTTCATTCTTTGCCAACATTCCCCGACGGCTCATTCCCGTTTTCCTGAGTATCCTCGCGCTCATCATGATCATACCTCCGGTTGCCAATCGGATTGCCGCTTCCGTAATCCTATCCAGGCTTGAGGATGCGCTTGAGCCCAGCAGTCTTGATGTGCAGCTGGATAATTTTCGCATCCGCCTGTTCCGGGGACGCGTTCGATCCGAAACGATCATCCTCAGCGGCGAGGATGGCGAAATCGCCGCTGTGGAAGGTTTTTCAATGAGCATGAGGTTCCTTCGGGCCTACCGCAGCTACCGGGACGGACTTCTGCCGGATATATCAGGACTCGGCCCCCGGAACCTTCCAGCGCTTTGGGCTGCCGCCGAGGCTGCCGTTTCGGCGGGATTCATGCCTCGCAGGCTTTCCATCGCCGCATTGCGTTATGGCGGGTTTTCAGGCGGGATTTTCATAAGCTCGCGCCGGGGCATAATCGATTTCACCGGAGACTGGAGTGGTTCCCAATACGGTCTCGCATTTGCCGGGAACTTCAGCGGAGTGGCGAGTATTTCTTCCCGGTCCCTGGAAGCAGATCTGGCCCTGGAATTTCCCGAAGATCTCGATGCCGCGATCGCCATTCAGGCCGTTGATTCGGGTACCCGATTACTGTTATCCGGTGCAGTCAATGGGCCCCTGCCCCTCATTGCCGAGTTGGCCCATTGGGACTTGTCCATGGACTTCGAGGGAATTCCCGATCCGTCCTACCGGCTCGCCGGTTCCCGGCCTGAAAGCGCCGCGTCCCCCGAGCCCGCCGCGCCGCTCGGTATCATCAGAATCGAAACCGGCAACATAGA
>CAWZYW010000727.1:0-1680 GCA_963966255.1 uncultured Salinispira sp.
GCCGCTGGGTGCGCCGCCCCATGCGTATTATCATTACCTGCACCGCCATTTCAGCCAGCCATAATGCGGTGAGCGCATAGGTGAAGGGTCGGAACGCCTCGGTATTGATATAGTGGCCCAGGACTATACCCGATCGTTCGAAAAGCTGCTCAAGGAATGAGAAGACCTGGGGAAAGAGCAGCAGCACCATAATCGCTATCCCGCCAAATATCAGTCCGGCAATGGCGGCAGCGAGATTTCCCGCTTCCTCCTCCAGGGAAATATGCTTCAATTCCTCAACGCTCCAGTCAGACCCTTCGAATCCCGCCAACTCGAGCTTTTCGGATGCGAAGCGGGTGAGAAGGATAAATACCAGGGTGATCAAGCCAGTCGCGCTGATTCCGCCCTGTAAGGCCCGGAGGGGAATCATCAGGATATCGACAATAATGCCGCGGTCCGGTACCGGTCCCGTGGCAAGTTCGACAAAAAATACCGTAGTAAATGCCACCAGCATGGCGGCGAAGACGATTTTAATAATCATGAAGTATATATCCCGAAAGCCCTCGGCGATCACACCCCGCCCCGAGCGATAACGGGCGGCCACCTGATTCGGCGCGCCGAATTCATTAATGTAATCCCGCAGGTCATTCTCCCCGGGTTCCGCTCCGAAGCGCTGCTCAATTTCATCCATCATCAGAGAGCGAAGCTCTTCAACCACGTCCTTTCTCTTCGAAAGCGGTAGATTGTACGATATCGCCCTTAAATACTGCTCAATTAATTTCATGATCTTCTCCTTTGTTATCATTTCCCTGATCCAGACTGATGAGCCGATTCATGCTCTCAACCAGGACTGCCCACTGACCGCTTAATTCGGAAGCTACCGTACGGCCGTAATCCGTAATGCGGTAATACTTCCGGGGCCGGGACTCTCCGGTGTCCCAGATACTTTCCATCAATCCCTGCTGCTCGAGGCGGCGCAGCAGGGGATAGAGGGTATTCTGTTCCACATCAATGCCCGATTCCTGCAGCAAACCGACGAGGGAATACCCGTATTCCGGTTTCTCGGTGCTCAACAGCACCGCCAGAACCAGGGAACCCCGTTTCAATTCCTGCAGAAGGTTTTGCATGATTTTTTCCTGTGATTCCATACTCTGCTCCTGTGAGAGTGATATAATGTGTGACACACAGTATTGTCAACTAAAATTATTGGCAAAAGAAAGTTTTTCCGATTTTTCTACGGGCAGATTCGTTTTTCAAGGAGATTTTTGCGGGTGATAAAGTTCAGGTTTTTATGGAAAAGGGGTCGGACTGGGGAGCTGATGTGAATCCGGCGCTTGATTATCCCTGATCGAGCAGGGCGTCGTCCCGGGCAAAATCCTGCCGGGTGATTTCATGAAAGCGCTCGACCAGATCGGACACGCTGAGCCGCTGCTTTTCCTCACCGTTCACATCGAGGATGATTCGGCCCTGATCCATCATCAGCAGGCGGTTACCAAAATCGATGGCGTGCTGCATATTGTGGGTAACCATCATGCAGGTGAGACCCTGCTCGCTGATAAAGCGCTTGGTCAGCTCCTGGACCTTGGAAGCGTTGCGGGGGTCGAGGGCTGCGGTGTGTTCATCAAGGAGTATTAATTCCGGTTCGCTCAGAACCATCATAAGGCTGTCTCTTATACACATCTGACGCTGCCGACGATCTAC
>CAWZYW010000728.1:0-1679 GCA_963966255.1 uncultured Salinispira sp.
GCCCGGCTTCTGGCGCTAGGGCAACTGGTACCCGCCGACTTATCCTGGCCCCACTTGCGTCGAAGGGGAGGCCTGATCGGATTTATCAATGCACTCAATCCTCCGGGATCTTTGAATGAAATCCCCGTGACCGACATCATCGAACTGGCTCCTTCCGAACCGACAGCGCACTGAGCCGATCAGCCCTCTGGCTAAACGGTCCACACCGGGCCATGTACAAATACGCTGCTGCTGTATTATCCTGCCCCCATGGCAAAGACAATTCAACCGCGGGTTTTAAAAGGCTTCCGGGACATTCTCCCGGAAAAAGAAATGCTCCGGCGGAGCATTATCCGGACCATTGAGGACAGCTGCCGGCAGTTCGGCTTCGTGCCCATCGATACGCCGGTGCTTGAATACACCGAAGTGCTGCTGGGCAAGGGCGGCGGAGAGACCGATAAGCAGGTCTACCGCTTCGAAGACAACGGCGGCCGGGACGTGGCAATGCGCTTCGATCTGACGGTTCCCTTCGCCCGCTTCATGGGCGCCCACGCCAACGAGCTTTACCTTCCTTTCAAACGCTATCACTTTGCCAAAGTCTGGCGGGGCGAAAACACCCAGCGGGGCCGTTACCGGGAATTCATGCAATGCGATTTCGACATCGTGGGAGTGGACAGCGCTGCCAGCGATTTGGAAATTCTGCAGTTGATGTACGGCAATTTCGCCGCCCTCGGGATCAGCGAGGTCAGCTTCCGAATCAGCCACCGGGGACTGTTCAACCGCTTTCTCGGGCGCATCGGCGCCGGAGAGCAGAGTGAGGCGGTTCTCAGGGCAGTGGACAAGCTTCCGAAAGTCGGACGGGAAAGCACCGAGGCCGCCCTCAGCGAAGCCGTCGGGGCGCAAGCGGCAAAGGGCATTCTGGAATACATCGTCCGACGTGATGACAATGAGGCTACCCTGGCCAATATGGAAGAGCTGGCGGGGGGACCCTGTGACGAGAGCCGCAGGCTTCGGGACCTTCTGGCCCTGGCAGCGGAGCTCGGCATGAGCAGGCGCTTTATCATCGATCCGTCAATTACCCGTGGGCTGGATTATTACACCGGCATCGTCTACGAGACCTTCCTGGACGAACTGCCGGACATCGGTTCGGTGTGTTCGGGAGGCCGTTACAACGATCTGGCCAGGCTCTACACAAAAACCGAGCTGCCCGGAGTGGGAAGCTCCATCGGTCTGGACCGTCTGATGGCAGCCCTTGAGGAGCTGGCGGAGAATCGGGCGAAGGCCGGCGGAGCCGACGCCAATGCTCCGGGCATCACCGGCGGCAGGGACCAGCGCGGTGCCGACATACTAATCCTGATGCTGTATGGGAAGCTACTGGGCCGCTACGCCGCTATAGCGCAGGAACTGCGTAGAGCGGGGGTCCGCCCCGAAGACTTTCCCATGGCCAAGAAGCTCGGCCAGCAGTTTTCTTATGCGGAAAAAAAGGCAATACCCGTGGGCATCATCGCCGGCGAAGACGAATTCAAGAACGGCACGGTGAACTACAAGCATCTGGTTAGCAGAAGAGCCGACGATGGTGTTACACTGGAAGCAGCAATCAAACTGGCCGCCCGGGACTTGATGGAGTCTTGAACCCACGAGGATTCCCGGCAGCCCATCAGGACCGCATATGGATCCCCGACAACTCCCGGTATACGATC
>CAWZYW010000729.1:0-1669 GCA_963966255.1 uncultured Salinispira sp.
ATGGTCAGCCTTCCGGGCGGAAGGCTGAATTCGGTGGCCTATGATCCCGGGGTACCGGGAACCCTGGCCCTCGCCAGTCCCGACGGCGTCGTCGGCCTGTATCGAATTGACGAGAAGGTGATCGCCACCCTCATCGATTACACCCGTCCGGTTCGCGTTCTGGGATTCTCATCAGCCCCTCAGCCAGCGGAATCCGCCGATGAAGCAGAAGCTGATGCGGACGAGGAAAACGGAGATCCGGAAGTGCTTCTGGAAATTCTCAGCTCCAGCGGTTGGTTTGCCCTGATAGACCCGGTAGGGGGTGTGGAACTCTTCCGAAGTCTGGATCTCCCGGGTTTCCGAAGCGCCGCCAGTTCCGGCGACGGATACCTGGCCCGCAGTTCGGCAAATCTGATCGAAATTCAGAAGATCCTCCTGACCGAGGCCGGCGAAATCGCCATTCAGAAGGATGCGGAATTGCGCATCCCCTGGCGTTTCGTAACGGCAATGGCATTCGATGACGGAAAGATTGTCGGCAGTTCGCCTTCCTTCGAAGCTGATTCCCAGCTCCTGTTTTCCCTCGATCCGCTGAACCTCAGGTTTGATTGGATCGTGGACATCCCATTCGCCGTAGATGCGATAGCTTTAGTTGGAGAAGGGGCCTATCGTCTCGACGGGGATGGCATCACCGGCTTGTATACAACGGAAAGCGGCGGCGAGTATCGCCAATTTACCCTTGACGGACTCTCTACTCTGATCCTCCCCGATGAAGGTTCCGGTTTCACGCTGATCGGTATTGAGGACGGAAGCGATGCGTCGTCGCAGCGACCGGATGCAGAGTACGGTCCCTCACGGATCTATCGGCTTCCGGATTCCGAGGTTTCAAAAAACTTCAGCGTACTGGCCGAAAATCCGTCCGAGCAGTTCCTGCAGGATATTCATCGCCAGCGCCATTATCGAATCAGCTTCGAACATCAGGATTTGCCGGTGGAAATCGCGCTGGATATGGAGAGCCGGAGTGCCGGCAGGTTCACGGTGGAGAGTGAGCGGCAGGTGCTGATCCGGATTCTGGATAGAAATGGAAGCGAAATCCTTTCGAGTCTCGACAAGGTCAGCCTGGAGCCCGAGCTCGCGTACGAGCTGTCTCGGGGCAGCTACCGCCTGGTGCTTGAAGATGCCGGGGGCGAAACCGATGCCGATTTCTTCGTGCTCCAACACGAACCTTTTCGATAATCCCGAAAAAAGGCAGACTTTACTGGAATTATCGACGGGTTTTTTTTACAGTTAAGTACTAACATGCTGGTAGAAAAGCCGGGTGGTGAGGATGGCCTGTCCAGGGCATACCTGTATGCCCGCCACGCTTCAAAGGCGTTTAATCGCCGAATGCACAAAATCTTGCAGGATCTGTGCCGCGAACTCGCCGGCGAGCTATCCGGGAATCTCTACGCCGTCCTCCTGGGGGGGAACTACGGAAGGGGCGAAGGGGGGACCCGCAGCAGCACCGGCGGGCACGGAACGGGGATTTGGGCCCTCGGGGAAATCCCCGCGGAGAATATGGATTTGGTGATTTTGTCCTGGGTCGATATCCGGGGCAGGCGGCAGGGGATTTTCCGCATTATCAGGAAGCACCAGGCGATTTTTGCGGTCCCCATCGACCCTTCGCCGGGGGGAACACCGGGCCGGCGGATGT
>CAWZYW010000730.1:0-1668 GCA_963966255.1 uncultured Salinispira sp.
GATATGAAGCGCATCGAAGCGCTCTTTCCCCTGCAGTAGGTCGCCCGTGAAGCTCCGCCGCATCCTGCTGGAAACCGCTGGATTCTTCCTGCTGATAAGCCTGATCTATCTGTTGTTATTTCTCTTCTTCAGGCCGCAGCTGGAAGCGGCGGGCCGCTGGACGGTGGACCGCCTCGGCCTCGGCGGCGTATTCGTCTTTGTGCTGGTGGTCGACTGCTTCATCGTCCCGGCTACCGCCGACCTTCTCTTCCCCATTACCGTAGGCTGGAATCCGCTGGCGCTGCTTCTCACAATGAGCGCAGCGTCCATTCTGGGCGGCTTCGCGGGGTTCCTCATCGCCGGCCGCCTGGCCCACGTAAAGGCCGTACAGCAGGCCGTGGCCTATTACCGCTACCGGGGCGAGGCGCTGATCAAACGTTTCGGAGTGTGGGCAGTGGTCATCGCCGGATTCACGCCGGTGCCCTACTCCACCGTGAGCTGGATCGCCGGCATGGCGGGTGTGAAACCCGTCCCGTACCTGCTGGCATCCCTGAGCCGCATTCCCCGGTTTTTCCTGTACTACGCGGCGATTCGTGGGGGATTAATTCTGGTAGAGGGGGTTGCGGGGTGATTCGCCGTGTGCGATTTGCCTAGAAACTGTCCCAGGCCAGGACCTCGCCCACATCGATGGAGATCCGGACATTGGTGTGCACCATGCCGCCGTCGGCGAAACTGCGGGGCATTTCCTCCAGGGCCAGGGTGCCGGTTATCAGCCGGGGCTTGTTGGGGACCACTGCCCGGAAGTAATTGCGCAGGGCCTGCTTGACCGCTTCGTCGAAGGATTCCTCCCGGCTGGCAAGGTCGGTCCGGTCCCGGGTGCTGGCCTGACCGGCGGCATTGGCAAGACGCACGCTGCGCCAGCCCCTGAGCCGGGCCTGTTCGTAGTCAGCGGTGAAATAGCGAAAGCCCATTTCGATTTTCTCATTCGCCTCGAAATACCCGGTATATCCCAGGCCCGGGGTTCCCCAGGGAATTTCATGGATCGGTTCCAATAGAAAATATTCTTCGACCTGCCGGGCCTGGTCCGAAGGGGTGTACTCAAAGCGATATCCGTAAATCATGCCGGAGAACCATTGCCGGGCCAGCTCGAGAAGATCGATGATGTACTCTTCATCAGCCCGGTAATCCAGATTCTGGTCCGGCAGGGAGATATTCCAGGCATTCACATGGCTCCGGTTAATCCAGAACACTCCCTGCACCTGGGAAAAATCCTCGTACATTGCCTCCTGGGCAGACATGGGAACCAGTGCCAGGAGGAGCAGAAAGAGGATGGTGACGCTGCGATAGAACGAGCCGGGTATCATAGCTCTATTGTCGGCATGTGCCGGCGGGGAATTACCAGGGGTTTTGCGTTTCGGGAAAATCCGCTTTCACCCGGGCCCAGCCGAAAATGATCAGCACCAGGCTGACGAAATCGGCGCTGCTGAATATGGGGCCGAGGAGGAAGGGCAGCAGACTCGCCAAGGAACCCGCAGCGCCGAGGGCGGCGGCGATGGCCAGCAGGCCGGTTCCCAGCTGCCCCGGATCCCCCAGCACCTCGGATCGGTTGAGCCGAAGAAATCCGATGGTGCTAATTATTGAAGCGCCCAGGGTCAGCAGGCCACCGGTTACGTTGCCGCCCTTGACCAT
>CAWZYW010000731.1:0-1667 GCA_963966255.1 uncultured Salinispira sp.
CCGGTAAGAGGCGGTTGTTTCTCCCCTTTTTCTGATGATTCAGGCGATAATCCTGGGATCACTGACAATCCTTAAGTTGATCTTCGGCTTTCCCGGGGGGATTCCGGTAATCGGCGATATTCTTCCGGTGCTGGTAGGGGGGCTTTCGACTCTTATACTACTTACTGAAAACCGCGCATTGAGGGCTCAGGAGGCAGGCGAAGAGCTGACGGGGTTGTTCGCCAGTGTTCAAAACCTATTTCTCAGCCGGCGTACTCTGGTTGGCATTCTCGTGATCATCGTCGCTCTGATACACTTTATCCTACCATCCGCTGTCATACTCTGATCGGAGCAATGGCCAAGGATTCCAAAAAGCAAGCTCGTGAGTCGGTGGCCGGCGTGGCTATTGAGTCCGGAAACATACTCCTCGGACTCCGCAGACCCGGGGTCGGAAGCATGGACGGGCGCTGGGAGATACCCGGCGGCAAGTGCGAAACCGGAGAGAATCACTGTCAGGCACTGCGCCGCGAATTTCTCGAGGAATTGTCCGTAACCATCCGCTGCGGTGAATTACTGGCACGCGGAAGCTTCGAAAACCGGGGGCTTTTACATGATCTATTCGCCTACCGTGTCGAATTGACGGGTCCTGTCGGGGAGCTGAACGAACATTCAAAAATCGCATGGTACGATCGTGAAGGGCTCCGTGTATTGATCAAAACTCCCGGGGCAATGGTTGAATCTGATTTTGCCATCATCATCGAACTTCTCGAGAAGGAAGGACTTTTTCTGTAGATGGTGCCCGGAAGCTTGTTAAAGACTCTAACTGGACCAAACAGTTTCCGGATAATTAGTCGAAATGCTGGAGACTTTTGGATATATCCAGGCGATTAACAAGCTTCCGGGCACTCCATTCTAGTCTCCACCGGATTCGGATTGCGCCCGCCGCCGGGAGAATGGAAGCAGGGATATTACACCCGCATTCAAGATCTGCCAGGGATGATAAATCAGAATCGGAAGAAGTGCTACGCCTAAAAGATCCGGATCATTCGCAAAATAGGCACTAAGCAGGGGAACGCCCATAGCCAGAGTCTTTTGGGGAGCCGCATAGGCGATGCTGATCCGGTCTTCGTCCGAGAAACCTAAGACCTTTCCCAGGAAAAGCGCCAATGAAAGCATCAGGTAGAAGCTTACGCCGATAAAGACCGCAGGACCCGCCGAGTTCCGCGCGAGGGCAAGGAAATCGGGATTACCGGCAGATTTCGCCACCGAAAGCAGGACAATGCTCAGGATCAGCAGACTGCTGATGGTACCGATGGTTTTTTTCTTCGCCTTCGCCAGGGATGAAAATCGGAGGTGCAACAACTGACCGATAACCAGCGGAAGAATCATCTTCCAAAGTAGGCCAAGGATAATTCCCCCGAGGACTGATAGTGGCATGGTCCGCCCGGCTTGCTGCAACAGCAATGAGAGCAGCAGGGGTGAAATAAACACCCCGGCAACATTCGAGAGCGCCGCATTGAACATGGTTCCTACCACGTTCCCTCCGGCGGCCTGGGTGAACACGATGCACGTTGAGACCGTGGTGGGCAGTACCGCCAGGGCGAACAGTCCCACCCGGATCTCCGGCTGAAAATTGAATATGCTCATGGCACCGAGCATATAGCTGTCTCTTATACACATCTCCGAGC
>CAWZYW010000732.1:0-1663 GCA_963966255.1 uncultured Salinispira sp.
CGCCGGGGCAGGCCCCATGGGGCTGGGTACCATCGACCTGGCCATTCATGGCGACCGTAAACCGGCTTTCCTGGTAGTCACGGACATCGACGACGCCCGGCTCGCCCGGGCCGAGAGGATCCACAGCGTGGAGGATGCCAGGAGCAACGGGGTGGATCTTCGTTACGTAAACACCCGGGACATGGCTGATGCCGTAGCCGAACTCCGCGGACTGTCGCCCGCCGGCGGATATGATGACGTGTTCGTCATGGCCCCGGTCAAGCCGGTGGTTGAGCAGGCCGACCGCCTGCTGGCCAAGGACGGGTGCATGAATTTCTTCGCCGGACCCACCGACACATCATTCAATGCCAACGTGAACTTCTACGACATGCATTACGAATTCCATCACATCGTTGGTACCAGCGGTGGCAACACCGAAGATATGCGCATCGCCCTCAAACTCATGGAAGAAGGGCGCATCCGACCCGAGGCAATGATTACCCACGTTGGGGGGCTCGACGCCGTCATCCCCACCACCCTGAACCTTCCGAACATTCCCGGGGGGAAGAAGCTGGTGTATACCCATAAAAAGGCTGAGTTGGTGGCCATCGACGAATTCGCCGAAAAAGGAAAGAGCGAGCCGATGTATGCCGAACTGGCGCGCATCTGTGACTCGCATCAGGGGCTGTGGAGCAAAGAGGCAGAAGATTATTTCCTGGCTCATGCCGAGGATATAGCATGAAGGCCGACGCGAAAATCCTCGGTGCCATCGCGAAAAGTGTGAGATCACTTTCCATGGACGCGGTTCAGGCAGCCAACTCCGGCCATCCCGGTTTGCCTCTGGGGGTCGCCGAGCTGGGGGCGGTTCTGTACGCCAATGTGCTCCGGCATGATCCCTCCGACCCGCAGTGGATCGACCGGGACCGATTTGTCCTTTCGGCAGGTCATGGCTCCATGCTCCTATACTCCTTGCTACATCTGTCGGGGTATGACCTGCCGCTGGAAGAACTCAGGAATTTTCGTCAGCTTGGCAGCGCAACTCCGGGCCACCCCGAGTACGGCCACACTGCGGGAGTGGAGACCACCACGGGTCCCCTGGGGGCCGGAATCAGCAACGCGGTGGGCATGGCCGTCGCCGAGACCATGCTTGCGCATCGTTTTAATACGCCGGAAATGACGATCATTGATCACTATACCTACGTCCTCGCCGGCGACGGCTGTATGATGGAAGGGGTGGCTTCGGAAGCCGCCAGTCTGGCTGGCCATCTCAAGCTGGGCAAACTGATTTTGTTTTACGATTCAAACCGTATCACGATTGAGGGCGACACATCCCTGGCGTTCACCGAGGATGTAGCGGCCCGCTACCGGGGCTACGGCTGGCAGACCCTTGAATGCTCTGCCTACGACACCGAAGGCATTCAGAAGCTGGTGGACCAGGCCAAAGCAGAGAGTGATCGGCCCACTCTTATTACCCTGACGTCCACTATCGGTTTCGGTTCCCCCAATAAACAAGGCAGCCATGAAGTCCACGGTGCGCCTCTTGGTGAGGAAGAAGTGCTGGAAACCCGAAGGAATCTTGGTATTCCCGAGGGAGAGAGTTTTTATGTCGATCCGGCAGCGCGGGATTTCTTTTCCGCCCGGGTGAAGGACCTGGCTGAGGAATCCGCCCGCTGGCGGGGAGGGG
>CAWZYW010000733.1:0-1661 GCA_963966255.1 uncultured Salinispira sp.
CGAGATCAGCCTCGGTCTCGTGGGCTCGGAGATGTGTATAAGAGACAGCTTCGATGAGGTCGGCGTCCACTTCGATATCCTTGGTCGCGCGGAAACTGGGGACCGTAACCCGCAGGAGGTCCTCATCGCCTTTTCCGGCTTCCACTTTAAAATCCAGCGCCTCGAGGCAACGGGTGATTTCCTGTGAATCCAGGGAGGTACCCAGGATGGAGTTTACCCGGGCGGGATCGAGATCTATGATAAGATCCGGAGTGTACTTCATGCCGTCGGATTCGATGGTTCCCACCACCTGAGCTTCGGGACAGCTCTCGAGGATCAGTTCGAGAATGCGGAGAACGCTGCGCTCCAGGCCGTTGGTATCCAGGGATTTTTCGTAACGCTGGCTGGAGTCGGTGCGGAGTCCCAGGCGCGTCGATGTATGGCGGATCCGCACGTCGATCCAGTTCGCCGCCTCGATGAATATCCGGCTGGTCTCGTCCTTCACCGAACTGTCCAGGCCGCCCATAATTCCCCCGATAACCGATGGCCCCTCGGCGTCGCAGACCATGGTATCGCTGGGCACGATATCCCGTTCAACTTCATCAAGGGTGGTGAAAACGGCTTCTTCCCCCATCTCCCGAACGATGATTTTCCCACCGCGGATGGTGTCCCGGTCGAATATGTGATTGGGCTGACCGAGTTCCAGCATCACGTAGTTGGAGATATCGACGATGTTGTTGATGGGCCTCAGGCCGCAGGCGAGCAGGCGGTCCTGCATCCATTTCGGGCTGGGCTTGATGCTGATATTGTCCACGCTGAGACCCAGGTATCCCAGGCATGCGCAGCCTTCCTGGACCTCGATGGTAACCGGGGACTTTTGCCCGTTGAGAAGTTCCTTCATCCCCGCGGTCCAGGCGTCATCGAAGGGCTTTTTCAGCGGTTTGCCGAATACCGCGGCGAACTCGCGGGCCATGCCGTAATGGCCCCAGAGGTCAGGGCGGTGAGTAATGGACTTGTTGTCGATTTCCAGCAGCACATCGGTCCTGGTTCCCAGGTACTCCGCCATGCTCTGGCCGATTTCCGCGTCTTTATCCAATACCATGAGGCCTTCGTGACCTTCGCCCAGTCCAAGCTCATCCTCGGCGCAGAGCATCCCCTCGCTCATGACCCCGCGGATCTTTTTGGGTTCCAGGGTGAATCCGATGGGCAGGGTGGTGCCCACCGGGGCGAAGGGAACCTTCAGGCCCACTTCCACATTAGGGGCGCCGCACACCACACGCTTCTCACCTTCGGGAGTTTTGAAGGAGACCAGGTTGAGTTTGTCGGCCTCCGGATGCGCTTCGATGGCGGTTATTTCGGCCACGCTGATCTGCTTCAAATGCTCACCGCTGCGTTCGACTCCCTCGACCTCGCAGGTCGAGAGGGTGAAACGGGTACCGATTTCTTCGGGACTGAGGTCCGCGGGCAATTCGGTAAAATCCTGAATCCAATCAAGACTGATTTTCATTTTCTCTCTCCTGTGGTCCTCAATAAGCCTTGAACTGCTCGCTGAAGAGCAGATTTCCGCTGTGGAGATGGCGGACGTCATCGATGTGATAGCGCATCATGGTCAGCCGGTCGACCCCCAGGCCAAAGGCGAAGCCGTTCCATTCGCCCTGTCTCTTATACACATCTCCGAGCCC
>CAWZYW010000734.1:0-1659 GCA_963966255.1 uncultured Salinispira sp.
AGCGGTTCGCCGGCCTCGGGCTGAGTCTCGGGAACAAATCGGAAAATCAGAAACGCCGCGATAAACGAAGTGATGGCGTCTCCCCAGAACAGCCAGGGGAGAAAATTCTCGAACAGAAAACCCGCGAGCAAAGGGCCCAGGGCTACGCCGATGTTGATTCCCAGATAATTCAGGGAAAACGTGTCCTTTCGGCGCTCGGGGAGGCTCAAATCGGTGAGGATGGACCTTAGTGCCGGCCTCACCCCGCCCTTGGTTATGGCGTTGAAGAAGAGCAGCGGCAGGAGTACCGCCCGGGACGACGGATCTTCAACCAGGAACCCCGCCGCGGCAATGACTATGCCGGAAAGGGCATAGGTAGTACCCAGCAGCCGCCGGCGACCCAGACGGTCGGCGATACGGCCGCCGGCCAGCGCCCCGATGAAGCTTCCGCTGCCCACCACCGTTACGGTGATTCCCGCCGCGGCTTCGCCGAAACCGAGCTTGACCGTGAGATACAAGGCAAGAAAGGGGACGACGAAGTCCCCGAAGCGATTGATAACCGTGGCCGCCGCGATGACATAGACCGGGCGGCCCAGGCCCCGGTACACCGACAGGACGCCGGCTCTGCCCGAGCTCACTGCTTCAGCGGATATCCCGCCGCTGTCAGCGTATCGATAAGCTTCTGTTCGGCTTCGCTGATAAACTCCGGCGAGAGGGTGCGTTCCCGATCCAGGAAAAAGGCCCTGAGTGTCACGGCCTTGGGACCGTCGGCCGGGGCATACACATCCGCGACGCGAAGATCAACCATTTGCCTGATCCCCGCCTTTCCGGCGGCATTCACCACCTCGGCCACCGGGGTGCGCGGATCCGTGGTTACGGTGCAATCGAAGGTCGATCCGGGGTACTTGGGCAGCGGCTGATACTTCGTCCGGTCCGCGATTTCCCGATCCATGAAATCGGTGATATCGATGAGAGCCATCACCGCATTGCCCTTGATCTTGAAATTCCGGGCCATCAGGGGATGGATGCTGCCGATGAAACCGCAGGTCTTCCCCATGACCTTGATATCCAGGAATTCCCCGGGATGGATCCCGATCCAGTTTTCCGGAATCATCGGGTTGGGATGCTTTCCATCGGGTTCCTGGATCCGGGAACTGATTCCCAGATTTGCGAAAAGGTCCGTCACGAGATTCAGCAACTCCATAAACGGGGATGCGTTTTTATCGTAGAAGACTATGCCCACCTGGTGACGGTCCTGGCTGAAGTCCTGCTCGTCCTCGATGTAGCTGCGACCGATTTCGAAAAAGCGGCTGGTGGCGTAGTGCTTCTGATTCAAGGCGGTTTTTTCCAGAAGCGAAGGCACCAGGGACGGACGCATCCGATCGGTCTCGGGATTGAGGGCATTGGCCAGAATCAGGCTCTCGTTCCGTACATGCCAGGCGGCCTGCTCCAGCAGTTTCGCCCCGACCATGGGATAACTGTACACCTCAAGCGCCCGGCCCCGGTACACCAGGAAATCCATGATCTTCCGCTGCAATCGCTTTTCCGGAGAAAGGCGGACGGCGGTGATTTCATTATGGGGCGGCGTGGGCCGCAGCTTGTCGTATCCGTAAATCCGTCCAACCTCTTCGATGAGGTCGGCGTCCACTTCGATATCCTTGGTCGCGCGGAAACTGGGGA
>CAWZYW010000735.1:0-1658 GCA_963966255.1 uncultured Salinispira sp.
CTGCATGGACGCGCAGCCGATGCTTAATGTCACGCCGTCCTCGCTGTCGGGAAACCATGAGTGCTCCTCCATGGCAATGCGGATTCGTTCGGCGGTTTCAAAGGCATCGCTTTCACTGGTCTGGGGAAGAATAATGACGAATTCTTCGCCGCCGTAGCGGCAGAGGGAGTCTGTTTTCCGCAAAGCCTTCCGGGTAATCTCAGTAACGGTTTTCAACACCCGGTCGCCGAATAGATGTCCGTAGCTGTCGTTGAGCATCTTGAAATCATCCAGATCATACATGATCAAAGAAAGCTCCTGGCCGTGCCGGATGCTCAATTCCATCTGCTGTTCGATGGCCTCATACATCCAACGGCGGTTAAAGCAGCCGGTGAGGGCATCCCGGGTTGAAAGACTGCGCATTTCTTCGTAATGCCGGGCATTCTGGAGGGCGATGGCCACATGGTTGGCGAAACCCTGGGCGAGCTTCAGCTCCCGGTCCATGAAACCGGGTTTTGAGTTCCGGTCAAAGGTCATCATGCCGATGATTTCTTCCCGACTGATCAGCGGCACCCCCATCCAGGCCATGACGTCAGGGCTGGTAATCTCGAGGAAGCGGGGATACTGACTCCTGAGCTCGTCATCGAGGATAATCGGCTCGCGATCCTGGACCACCCGGGTGTTCGGGTTATCACCGGGGATAGGGAAGTTCTCCCCGAGAATATCATGGATGTTTTTAAATCCCCGGCCGCCAACCAGCTCAAGGTGATCGCCTTTCAGCAATTGAACCGAGGCGGAGGAATACGGGATGACCAGTTCGGCCTGCTCGAGGATCGCGTCTATGGTATGCTGCAGGTCCAGTTCGGTATTGATGATCGCCGCAGCGGAAGCCAGGGTCTCGGCCTCCCGCGCCAGGCGCTCGGCTTCCCGGCGGGCCTCCATCTGCTCGGTGAGGTCGTAATCGAACCCGATGTAGCGCAAGAGCTCACCATCGGGCCCGGTGGTAATCGCCACGCTGGTGGAGTTAATCCAGCGCCAATCGCCGCTTGCCGTGCGGATTCTGAACAGTACCGACGCGTAGGCCTCACCTGAGTGGTCTAATGCCCCTAACGCGTCTTCAACATTTTTACGGTCATCGGGATGTACGAAATTAATGAAGTTACCAAAAGCCATGTCTTCATCGCGGTAGCCCCAGCTTCTCCACAGCTGATTCGGATATACCTTCTTGTGTTCCAGATCCTGTATAAACAAACCGATTTCTCGCAGTTTGGATAAGAGCGAGTTGAAATCGAAATGCCGGGTGAGCTCATCGAAACCCGATTCGGAAAGCAGAGGAACATTACTGCGCGTTTTGGCTCGCTTCTTGCCCATTAATACCAAACCCTATTTTTATCTAACACTTTTCTAACTATGAGTATAAGCGAAAAGCGCATTCGTTACCCGTTCGAATTCTGATGGTATCGCTTTTCGTGATCCAGGAGCCAGCGCTTTCGGTCCAGTCCCCCGCCGTAACCCGTAAGACTCCCATCGGCACCGATTACCCGGTGACAGGGAATGACAATGGCTATTCGGTTCGCCCCGTTGGCCGCCCCGACCGCCCGTACCGCCGTTTGCCGTCCCATTCGCCGGGCCAGCTCACCGTAACTTTCGGTGGTTCCGAATGGGATGTCCCTCAGAGC
>CAWZYW010000736.1:0-1657 GCA_963966255.1 uncultured Salinispira sp.
GCCATTATCCCCCAGCATGGTTCTCATTGCCTTGTTGCCGGTCATGGCGCTGCGGTGGGGACGTTCGCTTACCATCGCCTCGAATGCGTCTGCAATGGAAATAATGCGGGCGTGGAGGCTGATGTCGCTCCCCCGGATATTTTTCGGATAGCCCTTGCCGTCCCAGCGCTCCTGATGCTGCATCGCGGGAATGCCGACGTCTTCGGAGAATCCTATTTCCTTGGTGATGATCCGATATGAATGGACCGGGTGAGTTTTTATTTCCCTGAGCTCGTCGGGCGTCAGCTCGCCTTTTTTATCGCGTATTTTGGCCGGAATCCGCAGCATTCCGCTGTCCCGCAAAAGGGCCGATGCCGCCAGCTGATGTATTTTGTGGGAAAGGAGATTGCATTCCTGGCCGATAAGAATTGATAAAATCGTAGCGTTCAGGGCATTTTCAGCTTCGTCGGACTCGCCGTGCTTACCGTAGAGGATATACTGAATAACGTCATCTTTGTGCCGTGCGATGAGCTCGAGTACCTTATCGATGAAATCCTTGATCTCCAGGCTGTCCGGGGCGTTTCGCTGATCGATGTCGCGGAAAAAATCCCTGATTTTCTGACTGTAGCGGATATAAAGCTTGGTGACTTCTTTCTGAGCCGGCGAGGAGAAGGCTTTTTTTATCAGTCCCTGTAGGCCGCCGGGTTCGGCTTCCTCAGATTCGGGATTGATCATTTCGCCCTCGGTATGAACCACTACGAGCTTCCACTTCTTCAGACGCTCTATATCTTTGGCCTTTACCGGAGCCTGTTCAGGCACGATTATATTCTCTTCATCCATATAGAGAGGCGCGGTAAATTTCATTCCCGGCTCGAGGGATTCAACCGGTATCTCTTTCATACGTCAACCTTTTGATGTATCTAAACTATAAACAAATGCAAGCAATTCGGCCACTATCCGATAGGCTGATTCGGGAATCATATCACCGGCATCGATGCGAACCAATGCATCGCTGATTTCATCATCCTTAATAATCGGCACACCGGCGAGCTTTGCTGAGTCCGTGATGGCCTCTGCGATATGCCCGAATCCCCTTGCGAGGACCAGGGGCGCAGGCAGATCCTTACGATAGGTGATTGCCACCGCCCGCTTCTTCCGAGCCTCAAACGGATGTTTCATCTATCCGCACCGAAGCTCTGTCGGCAGCTATGGAAAAGCCATCGAAGCTGCTCATTTCACGCATTTCCTCCACTCTCACAAAGTTAACAGCTTTGAGATAATTAAGCAAACGCTTTTCAACATTCACCCCGTAGATGCCGGACGGGGATTCATCGAGATTTCCGGCTTCTGTAGTCGGCCTAAGATAATACATTATCCGCTGATCGTCGGGGTACCAATGAAAGGTCCAACCCTTGATTCCGCAGCTGATGCCGTCGGAAAGCTTGTTCAGATTATAACGCAGAAATGCCCGGTGTCCGGGTTCATCCTGTTCTTCCAGGGGAATGATAACCCATCCCGCTTCCCGGCGAGATCGATTCTGCCCTTCCCGGTTGAAGCGCTGAAGCAATTCAAGCTCTTCGCGCCTGTGTTCGAAGGTCTCGTTCACTTCATCGGATGCATCATCGCCGGATTCGGCAGGAAGATTACCGAGGTTACGAGCCAGACGAACCAGCTCTTT
>CAWZYW010000737.1:0-1652 GCA_963966255.1 uncultured Salinispira sp.
CTAATTCTTCAGCTTCTACGGGCTCCGGGCTCCCAAGCTCACCGACCTCTTCGGCGTCGAGCTCATCGAGCTCTTCCATTTCTGCGACGTCAGCGGGTTCGAGGCTTTCAAAATCCTGCACCGGGACTGGCGCTGATTGGCTGACGGAGGCCGAAGAAGGTGCCGCTATGGCATTGGGATTGATCGGGGCATGCGCAAGACGGGCATACAGGTTATCCATCAGCTGTTGGAGCTGGTTGACGTCGAAATCGACCTTGGCGTTGCTGATCTGATTGGTCATGCGGCTGCTGCCGAGGATCTCGAGGATTTCCTCCCAACTGCTGTCCACCAGCTCTTCGTAGGCCTTTTTGTCTTTCGCAGGAATTCCGGCGGTAATCTTTTGTTTGATTTCTTTCTGGCGGGCACGGTAGTCCCCGGTCCACTTCTTTACATCGAGGTTGCCCCGCTGATCGACGGCCTCGCTCAGCAGATCCAGCTGGAATCGCTTTAGACGGTCACGAACCACAACTTCGCTGTCCTGTCGAATGTTCGAAATAAGAAAAATCAACAGAAAGGCGGTGAAAAACAACAGTGAAGTCAGAAAGACGATCATCCCGCGATTGAGCTGAAGCTCTGATATGGGAATCAGGAATACTGATGTGATTTGTTCAGAGAATCCAAGCTGGGCTCGAACCTCACCAGTCCCTTCGAGTTCGAAGGTAAGTATTTCACTGTCGCCGAGAACACTCCAGCGTTCCTGTAAAATACGAATGACATTATCGGGAACCTGGGGAGGATTTACCAACAAACCATTTTCGGGGAAAAGAGCTATCTCCTCTCCATAGGCAACAACTTGCTCTCGGATCAGCTGATTGGTCAGAGAACTGCTATCAAACACCGCAATGGCGTAACCGGAAAAAATGTCGAAGTTGTTGTAAACCGGAAACAGATAGACCAGCAATTGGAACTCACCGGAAATAAGACGTATCCAGTCACCCCGATCCTGCTCATCGATGCGCTCTATATTGCCGGCAACATCAACCGGAAAATCCAGGTCTTCTACGGGGAAGTAAAATATCCTCCGCAGCAGATTATCCCTGCGCTCGATGTCATTTATTCGGCTCGAATAGACCAGGTTTATAAAATCGGCATCAACGATGCGAAGACTCACAAAGGCTGGAAAATCGCGATTCAATTCGTCTATTGCGGTAAGATGCGCTTCGACGATGTCCTCGGATGTCTGGTTCACCTCGAAGGTTCTTCGGAAGGCGTCTGAGGATAGAATGGTCTGCATGCGTGAAACCAGGGAGTTTTCATATTCGGTGAAGACAGAGTTCACCTGGTCCAGATCCTGGTCAACCCGCTCCAGGACCCTGGTATTGTAAAATGTGGTTTCAATACTTTCAAACAGCCCGGAAAAACCCGCAATCAGGAACACACCAGTAACGAACATTCCAACAAGCAAGCTGATCAGGAGCTTCTTTAAACTTCCCATATATCCAATATCCGCATACTTCTACTCTTACTATATCGACAAATCAGAGGAATGACAAAAGGCCAATATAGGTAAATATAAAGGGAACCCGGCATGAATAACTGCCGCTGAGCGGGAAAAACAAAAAAGGGGCTGTCCAAGAAGTTTGGGCAGCCCCTATTGTTTTAAATTTACCCAG
>CAWZYW010000738.1:0-1648 GCA_963966255.1 uncultured Salinispira sp.
AGATCATCCAGCAATCCACCGGCATGGTTCGCTCCACCTTCCGGGGATTCCGGGATGTGGCTCAGGACGCAATGGGGCTGTCGTTTTTTGATGCCGGAGCTGCCGGTGAGCTGATCCGCACCCTCTGCGGAAAGATGGCCCCTGACGGACGCTGCCTGAGGCAGTGGAATACCGGCGGCGGATTCAACGATGAGCGGGACTTCCGGGATCTGCCCCTCTGGCTGCCTCTGGCGGTTGAGCGCTATATCGATGCCGGGGGCTCTTCGGATATCATAAATGAAATCCATCCCTTTTTCACACCGGAATCTTCCGATTCCGAAACCGAGGGGGCCGATGTCTGGGAGCATATGATCAGGGGGGTCGAATATGTGCTCCGCTACGGTTCTCATGAACTGCTGCTGATTGGCGAGGGGGATTGGAACGACGCGCTCAGCGGGCTCGGAACTGAAGGTGAAAGTCTTTGGCTCAATCAAATGGCTTATTACGCCCTGGGCATAATGGAGCGCTTATCGGTCCGTTACGGCCTGGACCTTCGTATCGACGTTAAGCAGCACCGTGACCGCCTTTATAACGGCGTCATGCGGGGGTGGACCGGCAGTTGGTTCCTGAGGGGCTACCACCAGGACGGTCAGGTAGTCGGAGCCGACGACCGGATTTTCCTGTTGCCTCAGGCCTGGTTCACCATAAGCGGAATGGCCGAGCGGGCTCCGGAAAAAGCCCGGATCGCCCTGGATTCCATGGTTTCACGGCTGAGGAATGACAACGGCCTTCTGATTTGTCATCCGGGTTTCGACAGGTTTGATCCGGTGGTAGGCAACCTATCCTGCCTGGCCCCCGGGGTGGCGGAAAATTTAGCGGTGTACAACCACGCGTCGGCATTCGGCGTGTATGCTCTTTTCAAAGCAGGACGCGATGAAGAGGGCAGGGAATTCCTGAACAAGCTTCTCCCGTTCCGGAAAGATCCGGCAAACTCGAAATCCGAGCCTTATGTGCTGGTCAACTATTATAACGGCGGTCATTACCAGGCGAAGGCCGGGCAGGGCGGCGTGCCCTGGCTTACCGGAACGGTTCACTGGCTTGCGTTGAGCTTCTTCGACTGGGTGTTTCCCGGAGGCATCGATATTTAGCGCATCCTCCTGTACCCCGCATAACAAACGGATTACTCAACGGTCTAAAATTTTTCTGCTCATTTTGGATTTTTTTCGTTTTTTTTTCAGCGTTCTTGTAAAAAACGTTCATACTATGTAGTGCCATAATGAATATGAAACCGGAGGATCCGTTCATGAGCGTTCGTCTGAAAACCCTGTTGAGTATCTTCGCACTTTCCTACCTGGGTACTTTTTTCCAGTGGAATTTTAATGTTTTTTATATTGAGCGAAACTGGGGACTTTACTTCGACGGTTTCGGACGGTTTCTGATCATCGTAACCAGCCTGGTGGTTCTGTCGGAGATTATTCTGTTTTTTGCCATGAGGCACATCGTTTCTGCCGAGAAGGCACTGTCTGCCGGACAAAAGCTGGATCATTTGGCTTCGTTGCGGCTCGATCGGAGCCTGAGCACGGTTACGATCATCATAGTGGCGCTTAATGCCGTGGGATTTTTCGTCGGTCCCCTGACAACACATATCCTCAATGCAATATCCCAGGGG
>CAWZYW010000739.1:0-1648 GCA_963966255.1 uncultured Salinispira sp.
CAGAGCTGATACTACTCCTGAAGCGATGAAAATGACAGAGGGAAATGCGCTACAATTCCTGTCAGGGAGGAGCACTATGAAACGCATCATCGTGGAAGAATACGGCGGACCGGAAAACCTGGTAATGACAGACAGCGAACCGCCGAGCCCCGGTCCCGGGGAAGTGCTGATACGGATCAGGGCGGCGGGAATCAATCCGGTGGACGTATATCGCAGGGCAGGCAGCCAGGGCTACGCCCCGGATCTTCCGTTCTGCCCGGGTTTCGAAGGCGCGGGAGAAGTCATATCCATAGGCGCCGGCGGGGAAGATTCCCGTTTTGTGTTCGCTCCCGGAGACCGGGTCTACGTTGCCTGGTCAAAAACCGGCACCTACGGGCAATGGTGCCTTGCTGACGCCGCCCAGGTCTTTCCCCTTCCCATGGGCCTTTCCTGGAGCGAAGGCGCGGCACTGTTCGTCAACTACTTCACCGCGTACCGGGCCCTCATGCTCCGGGGCGGAGCGGTATCCGGAGAGCGGGTGCTGGTCCACGGCGCCAGCGGCGGCGTCGGGCTGGCAGCCCTGCAGTGGTGCTCTTTCCTGGGGAACCCGGTGTGGGGCACCGCCGGCTCCGTCGAGGGCCGTGAACTGATCAGCGGATGGGGAGCCGCATGGACCGCCGATCACGGGGATCCCCGGGAGGTGTCCGCCCTGGCCCGGGACGCCGGGGGCTTCGATCTCGTCCTGGAAATGCGGGCGGAAAAAAACCTGGATGCGGATCTGGATTACCTTGCTCCCGGAGGTCGGATCATGGTCATCGGCAGCCGGGGCGAAACTCCGATAACCCCCCGCAAAACCATGGGCATAGAGGCGGACATCCGGGGAGTGGTGCTGTTTCGCAACAGCGACGCTGATAACATGAGCATCCATCGGGCCCTGGAAAAAGCCATCGCGTCCAGGGATATCCAGCCGGTAATCAGGGCAGAATACCCGATGGCCGAAGCCCCCCGGGCCCATGAAGAACTGATGCGTGAGAAAGCGTCGGGAAAGCGGATACTGGTATGTGATCCGCCGGATTAGCGGATTATCCCAATCTCAGCACGAATACCCTGCTATTGCGCTCTTCGTTATACCGGCTGCGCTTGTCCTCGGGCAGGTCCGATACGGCGCCCCGTTCGAAACCGTTGTTCTGGAACCAGTCCGACGCCCGGGTAGTCAGGGCGTACAGGCCGGTCATTCCTTTCTCCCGGGCCTGTTCGATCAGATACCGGAGAATTTTATTGCCAATGCCCAGATGGGAATACTCGGGATCGACGGCCATGCCGGCGATCTCTCCCCGGTTCTGCTCGGATCCTATCAGCGCTCCGCAGCCCCGGACGGCACCGTCGGTCTCGAATACCGCGAACTGGTCCACCGCGGCCTGAAGGTCGATTCGGCTCCGGGGGATCAGCTGGCCCGATTCGATGCCCGGAGCCATCAGCCGCAGGACGTCGGAGATGTCTTCGTTCACCATCGGCCTGATTGATTCGAAAGGATCAGCATGGATCATGGTACCGCTGCCCCGGCTGCTGAAAATTTCCCGGAGCACCGCCCCGTCGCTGCGTCCGTCGAGGATGTGGGCCCTGGGCACGCCAAGGCGCGCGGCTTCGGTGGCGTGGACCAGAATATCCC
>CAWZYW010000740.1:0-1647 GCA_963966255.1 uncultured Salinispira sp.
GACCATGAGCCAACCGCTGGATTCGCTGGTCGCCACATGATAATAGCGATCTTCGAATCGAAGGTACTCACCGGGTTCTTCGTACGCCAGGTCCACCAGGCGGAATACCGGCTCTTCCTTCAGATCGGAATAAATGAGCTGCTGAAATGGGTGGTAGATATAGTTGCCGAAGCGATCGATGATAAAACTGTAGCCTTTTTCGCCGGTCACCAGGGATCGGCAGAGCTCGCGGATATGATTGAACTGCAGGTCCACGAGAAGCACACCCAGCAGCCCTTCTTCCGAAAGCACTCCGCGGCTGATCGAAACAACCCAGTCGTAATTTCCCTCTGTCAAGTTGTGGACGTATGCGGAGGAGATGTGAACGTCCCGGGGCTCGGTGCGGCTGCGGCGGAACCATTCCCTCCGCTGGATATTGGTCGCCGGATTCAGCAGAAATTCCGGATCCCCCGAGAGCATGGGACTGCCGTCGGGTGCCAGGGCGAGGATCTGTGAAATATCATTCCGGGATTCCTGATAACCCTGCATCCGAAGCCTCATCAGTTCGACCCGATCATCGCCGGCGGCGGGCGAAGGGGCAGCCATAACTTCGGTGAGAAGGGGATCCCGGGCCAAAAGGGCCGAAAGGTGATCGATCCCGGCGATATACAGGTCCACCTGCTCTGCCAGTTGTTCGGCATTGGCCCGGCTGTTCTCAAGGACTGCGTTCTGTACCCGGGCGACGGTGAAGCCGAAGGCGACGAACTGCAGGAGGAATATGGTCGCGAAGACGATCAGTGTGAGGCTGATGTAGATGACCGATTCGAGGTTTAATATCCTGCGTGTTATTTTCATTCGCTCCGGCTGCTCCGATACTGCATGGCGGTCATGCCGCAGTGCTTCTTGAATACGATGGAAAAATACCGCGGATCGGAAAAACCCACCGCCTCGGCGATTTTATACCCCTTCATATCGCTGGATTTTAATAACTTTTTCGCTGCCTCGATTCGCCGTTCGGTCAGATACTCGAGAAAGGTCTTTCCGGTACCCTCCTTGAAGATAAGGCTGAACTGACTGACGGAGAGGTACAGTTCATTGCAGATGTCCGCAAGGCCGAAGTTCTTATCCCCGATGCGCTGTTCGATGATCTCGACCGCCCGGGATATCCGGGTTTCGAGGGTGCTCTTTCTCAGGTTTTCCAGAGCCTGCTCGTACAGATCCACCGCTTCCCTGACGAAGGATTCAGCATCGGAAACCGAAGTAAACACCCGCGGAGGGATAACTCCGGAACCTTCGTCCTCACGACCCGTTTCAGATGCGGTCGACCCCGTGAGACTTCCGAGTTCGCCGACGCATTCCTGCAACCGGATATAGAGTTGCTCGATATAAAAACCGAGCTCATCGGGCTTGATAAAATGGTTGCCGAAGAGGGCGAACAGGTCATCGATTTCCCGCTTGGTTTCGCTGTGGTTTCCGGTCTGCAGACTCACAGTCATTGACGAGAGTCGTTTATGGAAGATTTCAGGCGAGAGCCGGTCCCGTTTCTGGAGCTCGCTCATAGAAAATATCCGGTTGACGCCGAGCGCCCGGGAATAATTTACTGCGGTCGATGCGGAAAGAAAAGAAGCCTGAATCGACACAAGCCCTTCTCCTACCGACCCTATGCCG
>CAWZYW010000741.1:0-1645 GCA_963966255.1 uncultured Salinispira sp.
GGGCGGGCAGTCCGCCGATTCCACTCAGGCAGCGGGCAGCGGCGGAGGTCCGGGAACGCCGGGAACGCCGGGGACTCTGCTTTTCAACCCGCCCTACGACTGGAGGATCGACGGAGGGCGGAACCTGTATTCGCGGATCTGGAGCCTGCTTTCCCGCCTGCTGCCGGCCTGGCGGGCGATGGTTCTGGTTCCCCTGGGCAACGACGGGCAGGAGGCTCTGTCCCCTGATGACCGGATGCCCGGAGATTTGAGCCACCGTGCGGAAAGCCGGGATTTTCCCCATGGCGGACGGCGGGTGAGGGTCTGGTACATCGACGCCGCCGTCAAATAATTGTTTATTTTTTCTATAACCATTAGTACAATCTTATAACAGCCCCCCCGGTCCTGAATCATAGACATTCGGCATCCCCGGGCCGGCGCAATACATCAATACAATTGGAAGGTAAACATGAAACGAGTACGAGTTGCGGTCACCGGTGCCGCCGGCCAGATCGGATATGCGTTGTTGTTCAGAATCGCTTCGGGCCAGATGTTCGGACCGGAGACCGAGGTGGACCTGAACCTGCTGGAGCTCGAGCAGGCATTGCCCGCCCTGAAAGGGGTGGTGATGGAGCTCGACGACTGCGCCTTTCCCCTGCTGGCTTCGGTCACTGCCACCAGCGAAGCCGCAGTGGCATTCAAGGACGCCGACTGGGCCCTGCTGGTGGGCTCGGTGCCCCGGAAGGCCGGCATGGAACGGGCCGACCTGCTGAAGATCAACGGCGGGATTTTCGTAGCCCAGGGCGAGGCCATCGCCGCCAACGCCAAACCGAGCTGCAAAACCCTGGTGGTCGGCAATCCCTGCAACACCAATGCCTTCGTCGCCAAATCGGTAGCCAAAGGCATGGACGCGAAAAACTTCTTCGCCATGACCATGCTCGATCAGAACCGGGCAGTAACCCAATTGGCCCAGAAAGCCGGCGTCCGGGTGAACGAGGTGGAGAATCTCGTAATCTGGGGCAATCACTCTCCCACCATGTATCCCGATTTCTATAACGCCACCATCGGCGGCAAGCCGGTGACCGAGGTAATCAGCGATGGCGAATGGCTCCAGGGCGAGTTCCTCACCACCGTTCAGAAGCGCGGGGCGGCCATTATCGAAGCCCGGGGGGCTTCCTCGGCGGCATCTGCGGCCAACGCCGTGGTTGATACGGTACGCAGCCTGGTAACCCCGACCCCCGAAGGAAAGCACTTCTCCGTGGCGGTCCCATCCGACGGCAGCTATGGCATCCCCGAAGGCATCATGTTCAGCTTCCCGGTTCGCAGCGACGGCGAAAACTGGAGCATCGTTCAGGGCATTGAACACGGCGACTTCGCCCGGGGCAAGCTGGACGCCACCCGGGACGAACTGCTTTCCGAACGCGAAGCGGTGTCCGGACTGCTGGGCTGATGACCGGAACCGGACATGCGCCGGCGGAGCTCCGGCGGGAGCGCTTTCGGTGAGCGCTGAAAAAGGCGTGCGGTATCCCGCGCGCCTTTCATTTTTCCAGATTATCCTCGGGACGTTTCTCTCGCCTCTTCGCGTCGTGCTGCTCATATTCTGGCTCTCGGGAGGCATGTTCCTCATGACATTCAGCCGGGCGGCGGGAATCATCGGTACGGCGGC
>CAWZYW010000742.1:0-1641 GCA_963966255.1 uncultured Salinispira sp.
ACCTGGCGGTACCCGAACAGCTGAACTACGGACAGAGCATCACCGATGCCTGCATCGGCTGGGATGAGACCGAAACCCTGCTTGCGGAATTAGCCGATGCTGCGCTTGACCGGATAAAAGGCTAGCTCGCCGACCTCTTCGAGATCCACGGGCTTCTGGGCTTCGATCTTTAAGGCCTCCAGGCGTCCCCGGTATTCCGGGTTACCGGGCATGGCGCGAACCAGCTGTTCGTAGAGGCTCAGGCCTTCCCTGATATCGCCGTTGGCCACCCGGGCTTCGGCCAGGTGGGCGAGGATCCAATCCTGGGTGTCCCGGTCGTAGGCGTTGCTGAACGCAAAGATCGCCTTGGGGAAGTGTCCCAGCTTGTGAAAGAGCAGCCCGATGAGCAGCCAGGCATCCGCCCGGGACTGATCGTCAATTGCGCTGCTGAGGTAGCGCTGGAAGCAGCGATACGCCGCAAAGGGCCTGCCTTCCTCCAGCCGCAGGTTTCCCTTCTCCTTCCAGATCCGGGGAATGTAATTGTCCGGCATATTCAGGAACTGTCGTTTCTGCTGTTCGCTCTGTTCCACCTCGGCGAACAGGTCCGGTTGACGGTTATACCCCGGATCCTCAATGCGGCGCAGTTCCGCTTCGCCGTCCATCTCCCAGAGATGATTTTCCAGCTCACCGGTCAGAAGGGGCTGGGGTTCCTCCTGCATCATCCGCAGGTACTGCAATGCTGCCGCAAGGATATTTGCCGGCCCCTCGGCCAGCAATGGTTCGAGCACGCGATTGTCGCCGGGACTGTGGTAAAACCATGCCTTTCTGGCGACGCCTTCCAGGCGAAACTGTTCTTTTATGTACCACCAGTACGGGCCGAACAGTTGATAATCCTGGGGATAGCGCTGCAGGTCCTCGGCCAGTTCCCTGAGAAAGGTCTGGCGGCCCGTTCGCTTGTCCAGTTCGAATTCGCGTATGAGGGAGTGGTCGATGTCAGACCGGTAGAAAAACACGGATAGCCCTCGCTCGTGAGTAATATTTCATGAAGATTTAATCTGATTCTGACAGATTGATGCTAGGCTGTCGAGAATAAAATTGCGATATTTCGATGAGATATCCCATTTGACCGACCTATGGAGGAGCGGGCATGAAAATCGGACTGGCGTGCAACGGCGAGGGATTCGGTCATGTGTCCAGAACCGTCGCATTTTACGAAGCGCTGAAAGACCGTTACGAAATCGTGATTTTCGCGCCCCACACGGTCCATGAATTCCTCTCCCGCAAGGCTCCCGGCGCCAGGGTCCATGAAGTGCCTCACATGCACCTGGCGAAAATTGCCGACCGGATCGACTATTTCCGGACCTTCCGGGAAAACCTCCCGACCTTCCTGACCCTGAGGACAAAGATTGTCCGCATGAGCCATCTGCTTCGCCGGGAGGGGATCCATGCACTGGTCAACGATTACGAGCCATTTACCGCCATCGCCGCCAAGCGCATCGGCACGCCGGTGCTTCAGTTCAACCATCCCGGCATTGTGGTGATCAGTCCGTCGATGGCCCTCGACGCCCTGGCGATCAAAATCGGGGCACGGTTTATGATGCCCGCCTTCGACAAGCGCGTGTTTGTGTCTTTTTACAACGGTGATGTGGGGCCCATGATTCG
>CAWZYW010000743.1:0-1640 GCA_963966255.1 uncultured Salinispira sp.
GACCTGAGCTCGGCATTCGTGGATCCCTTCCGGGACAGAAAAACTCTGGTAATTTAAGCCGGCGGCAGGCCTATGAACTTCTCATGGCGCCGGATCCGTCGGATCTGGATGAAATTTTCGAATCGCAAAGCCTGTACAAACCTGCCGGCCTGGCCGCCTATCGGGATTTCAGCGAATCGGTCATCAGCGATTCGTCGGACCCCGAAATCCGCAGCACCCGGCTGGCGGACCTGCGAAGCGCCTGCGGCAGGCGTCCGGTGGGAATTTTGGGAGAGCTCAACGGCAGCGCCCGGGGGGTAAGCATCGACCGGGATTTCCTGGAATCCCTGGGAGCCCGGGTCACCTTGATCAACCATCGGCCCAGGAACATCGTCCACCGCATCGTCCCCGAAGGCCGCTCGCTCAATCTCTGCCGGGACGAACTGGAAGCCCTGCACGCCCGGGAACGAGAGTATTCCCTGGGTTACGTGCCGGACAACGACGGAGACCGGGGCAACATCGTATACATCGGCAGGGACGGCAGGGCGGCGATTCTCGAAGCCCAGACGGTCTTCGCGCTGGTCGCCCTGGCCGAAAGCGCCTGGCTGGAATACAGCGGCGCCATTGCCGGCGGCGCGAAGGTCGCCGTGGCGGTGAACGGGCCGACATCCATGCGCATCGACGAAATCTGCCGAACCTTCGGCATCGATATTTTCCGGGCGGAAGTGGGCGAGGCCAACGTCGTCGGCCTGGCCGCCGGGCTTCGCCGCAAGGGGTATATCGTTCGCCTGATGGGCGAAGGGTCAAACGGGGGCAACATCACCCACCCCGCCGCAGTCCGGGACCCGTTGAACACCCTCGGGTCCATCATCAAGCTGCTGAGCCTCCGAAGCGACGGGGCCAGGAAGGGCCTGTTTGAAATCTGGTGCGAACGCAGCGGACATCCCTACCGCGAAGACTTCACGCTCTCCGACGTCCTCGATTCGCTCCCCGAATACGTCACCACCTCGGCGTACGAGGACCGGGCTCTGATGAAAATATCCAGCACCGACAACAAGGGGCTCAAGGCAGCCTACGAAGCGATTTTCGTGAAGGATTTCCCGGCGAAACGCCGCGAGCTGTCCCAGCGCTGGGGCATCGAGTCCTGGGAGGAAATCAATACCGAAGGCGGAATCGAGCGCAGCGGATTCGGTCCGGATTTCCGCAGCGGAGAACACCGGGGAGGGCTGAAGATCCTGTTCTCCGATGCCGCCGGAAACCATGCTGCGTACATCTGGATGCGGGGCTCGGGAACCGAGCCGGTGTTCCGGGTGCTGGCAGATGTCAAAGGCAACCGGCCGGAACTGGAAGCCTATCTGCTGGACTGGCACCGGTCCATGATAGAGCGGGCCGACCGCACGACCTGATTTTCACCGGAAAATTTTCCCCTCATGCCCTTATACTGGAAGGTGCGGGCACGAAGACCCATGGCGCAACGCACCGCCCATGGCGGATATGCCTTCGTGCTGCGGGAGGGTGCCGATTCATGAAATTCGCCAGCAGATTGAACAGGATCGCCGACTTCGCCGTCCATCCCGAATGCCGGAACGATGAGCTTGAGCACAGCCGGGCCAGGATTCTCAGCGCCTTTCTGGCCATCAGCCTGATATTCCTGATTCTGG
>CAWZYW010000744.1:0-1639 GCA_963966255.1 uncultured Salinispira sp.
GGATGAACTGAAAGCTCATCAGGGTGAAGCCCACCAGCCCCGCCAGTCGGATGATGGTCCTGATATCGAGGAATGGGCTCCGTATCATGCGGATAGCCGGGGGAAGCAACAGCAGGGCGATAAAGCCCAAAACGATAAACACTTTTTTCATGCATTTCTCCAGAGAGCTTCTGTTGTCTAATATAGTAACAGCATCGGCGGGGGAAAAGGTAGTGGGAATTGAAATTCTCCGTCAGATCCGGAACCTGCGCCGGATGACTATGCTTCGAAGCGCTTGAGAATCAGTATCGAGTTGTGGCCGCCGAATCCGAGGCTGTTTGACATTGCGAACTCGATTTCGGTATCCCTCCCGTGGTTCGGTACGTAGTCCAGATCGCAATCGGGATCGGGGTTCTCATAGTTGATGGTCGGCGGCGCAAACTGATCCTCGATGGCTTTGGCGCAGATGATGGCTTCCAGGGCACCGGCAGCGCCGATACAGTGTCCGGTCATGGATTTCGTTGATGAAACCTTGAGAGAATCGGCATGGGCGCCGAACACCTTTTTAATCGCGAGGGTCTCAGTGGGATCATTGATTGGCGTAGAGGTGCCGTGGGCGTTGATATAATCGATGCGCTCCGGTTCTATGCCCGCCGCCGCAAGGGCCTGATTCATGGCCAGTATCGCGCCCCGGCCTTCGGGATGCGGCGCCGTCAGATGGCTCGCATCGGTGGAAACTCCGTTGGAGATCACTTCCGCGAGAATCCGCGCTCCCCTGGCCTTTGCGCTCTCGAGTTCCTCAAGTATGATAACCCCGGCGCCTTCGCCCATGACGAACCCGTCCCGATCCCGGTCAAAGGGCCGGCTGGCCCGCTGGGGCTCATCGTTATACGCGGTGCTCAGGGCATGGATTGCATTAAATGCGGCGATGCCCAACGGGGTAATAATCGCTTCCGCCCCGCCGGTGATCATCATATCGGTGATGCCGTCGCGGATCATGCGCATGCTGTGGCCGATGGCGTCGGTTCCCGATGCGCATGCGGTGGCCATGGAATACGCCGGTCCCGGGGCATTGAAATAGATGGCGATGTTTCCCGGGCCGATGTTGGAAATCAGCTTTGGGATAGTCATGGGATGGACCCGCCGCGGCCCCTTGGTCATGATGTCGGTGAAGGATTGCTCCAAAGTGCGGAAGCCGCCCATGCCGACCCCGAGGATGCAGCCGACTTTCACCGGATCGACATCGCCTTCATGTATGCCAGCCTGTTTCCAGGCCTCGCTGGCCGAAACGACGGCGTATTGGGAAAACACGTCCATCTTCTTGGCTTCCCGGGGATCGAGATAGTCCTTTACATCGAAGCCTTTGATCTCCGCGGCGATCTTCGTCGCGTGATCAGTAGTATCGAAGCTGGTGATCGGCCCGACGCCGCTTTCTCCGCTGCGGATGGCCTTCCAGAAATCTGCGACATTGTGACCCAGGGGATTCACAGTCCCCATGCCGGTGATAACCACTCGCCGTTCCATTCCCCGCCTCCAAGAAAAACCGCGGTCCCGGAAGGAGTTCCGGAACCGATAGTGCTTACATTCCCAGTCCGCCGGTTATTTTCAGAACTTCCCCGGTGACATACGACGACAGGTCCGAAGCCAGGAAGACGATAAC
>CAWZYW010000745.1:0-1637 GCA_963966255.1 uncultured Salinispira sp.
GCGTGAAACGTCCCAGGGGGAGGGGTTTCGGATTCCACGAAATCTTCCACCTCTTTATTCTGGCCGGCGCAGGGGTGCACTTCATTATGGAATTTCTGTCCATTCGATTCGCCGCAGCCCTCTGACCCTCCCAGGCAATAAAGAGCCCCGCCGGGACCGGCGGGGCTGAAACGCATAGGTGAAATCAGGACTGCGCAGAATCACCTGGTGGCGTTGAGCATCCACAGGGTTTTTTCAAACTGAGCGATATAACCTGCCATCAGATCCACGCTTCCCTGATCGCCAATGGAGTCCGCCAGCTCGAGGATTTCCCGGCTTTTGCCCAATAGATAGATAAAATCCTCGACCAGGATGTCCAGAATTCTGTCACCATCCACTGCTTCGCTGGGCAGCTCGGTGATCCCCGCTTTTGCGATGAAATCTTTCAAACTCGCCAGGGGGCGAAATCCGATGGTCAGGACTCGTTCCGCCACATCATCGAGTATCTCATGGGTGATTTCGTAGAATTCTTCGAGCTTTTCATGGAGAGCGAAGAAATTCCGACCTTCCACATTCCAGTGGAGGTTATGCAGCTTGATATCCATCACGCCGATATCCGCCAGGTAGCCATTGAGCGCTTCAGCCAGCGGCTGTAATTCCGAGCTGCTTTGCTTCATATACGATGCATTCATGTTGTTACTCCTTTTTGCGTTCCTTCTTCCGATTCGAGCATGTCACTATTCCTGTATGTAAAACAATAACAAAAATGTAATGATTACAATTATAATATAAATAAAAAACCCACAGGGGGCAAGGGCTTTTTACATGATCCTGGAGCACTGCGGGCAGAGCCCGGTAAAGTGAACCGATTGGCGGTGAATGGTAAATCCATCCAGGTCCGGGGATTCGTGTTGCCGTATCTGCAGGGTTATGTCGAACAGTTTGCCGCATGAACTGCAGCGGAAATGCGCGTGGCTGTCGGGGTTGTAGAGATCGTAGCGCTTTTCGGTACCCTCGATGGTTATTTCTTCCACCAGGTCCTTCTCGACGAAAAGTTTCAGGGTGTTGTAGACCGTGGTCTTGGAAAGACTCGGGATTTCCCCCACCAGATCATCATAGATGCGCGCTACGGTGGGGTGATTGTGCTCTTCCACGAGGTACTCCAGGATCCGCTTACGCGGATACGATGGGCTGATGTCGTGTTTCCTCAGCTCTCCGGGAACCTCTTCCTTTTTTATAATCATTACATCTAAAGTACCAGCCAAATTGACTTTTGGCAATTATCCCCGGGCAATCCGGGGGGAAATAGGCATTAGCCTGCGGATCACCGGCTTGATTCCAATTGCATTGAGAGGGTGAAGATAGTTTCTTCGCCGCGGAAACCGTCAAATCGATAGTCGTTCGAGTCCTCGCTGCGGGAAACATGAATGCTGATCTCCTGATCTGCGAAACTCTCTTTGTGAAACAAAATGTGAAGCCGCGACACCCGAAATTCCCGCCAGAGATCAATGGGAAGCAGGTCGAGACACCATGCGACATAGCGGGAATTGTTGGTATGCCGGTGCATATCCACATCCGAATATCCTACCCGGCGAACTGCCCGGACGTCTCCCGGCTCCATCTCCTTCGGCCCATCCAGTTCCTCCGGAGGGAAAAAG
>CAWZYW010000746.1:0-1634 GCA_963966255.1 uncultured Salinispira sp.
CTGGAGAAGCATTCTCAGACCAGTCTGAAGAGACTGGTAGATGAATATCCGGTAGCCGGGCTTGAAGAGATTGTCGGCTATTTTGCGCTGGTGGATTCGCCGTTTCATGGAATGGTGCTCACCGAAGACGGTGTCGATATCGGCTGGCATGACCAGGCGGGAAACCGGAGAGTCGCCCGGTTCGTGCCGAACATCATTTTCTATAAATCAGAAGAACAGGAAGCACATACATGAGTCTACTCGAAGAGGCCAACACCGAGCTGTCCGATGTTCTCATCACCCTGCTGAAGGGGACCTGGATTCTCAGGCATGGTGATGCGAAGCAGCAGCGTCTGTGGGCTGTTCTCAAGAAACGGTTGAAGGCAGTGAGTAATCATCTGGAGTTGCTGCGTCTGAAGCTCATCGTGGACGATGTTGAAGGTTTTGCCCATCTGCGGGGAATGGATGTTGAGGAGGGAGGGGAGGGGCCGCGGTTGACCGTGCGCACCCAGTTGCCGTACCGGGTGAGTTATCTGCTGGTCATGCTGCGGAAAATGCTGGATGAATATGATGCTACTGACGGGTCTCACCGATGTGTTGTGAGTACCGAAGTAATCTTCGACCGTATCCGCCTGGCCTTGAAGGACGGGACAAACAAGGCCCGCATGGAGGATGAATTCCGGGCCGACCTGAAAAAAATCAAGGACATGGGGTTTATCACTCCTGTTGCAGGAGACATGGATATGGTCGAGATCAGCAGGGTTATCAAGGCCTATGTGGATGCCGCCCTAGTGGGATCCATGGCAGAACAGCTGGAAATGTATGCCCAGCATGCCCGGGAGCGATATGGAGATGATGAGGGAGGGTCATCCGAATGACTGATAGTTTCGAGTTTTTCAGTGATGACAGCAACGCTGGGTTCCGTCTCGACTATATGCAGATGTATAACTGGGGGACCTTTCATAATCATGTTGTCACCCTTTCGCTGAAGGGTAGCAACGGCCTTATCACCGGACCCAATGGCTCCGGCAAATCCACCTTTATCGACGGTATAACAACGCTGCTGTATCCCGCCCATCGGGTCCGCTACAACCAGGCCTCCGGCGGGTCAAAGGTGGAGCGCAAGATTCGGGACTATTTTTATGGAACCTACAACACCGTCTATTCGGAGGATGAAACCTCGGTTCGCGATGTTTCGCTCAGGCCAGATGCCAGACATGTGAGCATACTTCTCGCCCGTTTTTACAATCAAGGCAGCGATCAGACCGTAACATTATGTCAGTTACTGTATGCCCGGGACAGGGGGTCCCAGATTGAACGTCTCTATGTCATCTCCCGCCACCCGCTTCGCGTTGAAGAGCACTTTGCAGATTTACCTGACACCATAGCTGACGTCCGCAAGTTCATCCAGCAGATCCCCGGAACTGAACTGTACCCGTCCTTCAGCGCATATTCAAAAACGTTTCAACGTCTGTTTTCCATGAAAAGCGATCAGCCACTGGAACTGTTTCACAAGACCATCAGCATGAAGCAGGTGGACAACTACACCGACTTCATTCGGCAACTCATGCTCGAACCCAACGATCCCTCCGAACAGCTTGAAACCCTGATATCTCATTTTGATAATCTTTCAAATGTTCATGACCGGCTTGAGG
>CAWZYW010000747.1:0-1634 GCA_963966255.1 uncultured Salinispira sp.
AACACGGAAGAGGGGACTACGAATACCACTAGTTCCTGGGGGGACACGGAAACTTACGCAAGGGCACCAGCAAGTCCGCGTTGGAACCGGGGACTCTTTTTATCTCTCCCCCGGGGGTGAAACACCGCATCGAAGCCCGGGACGTCAGCCGCCCCATCACCTATTACGCCATTCTCATGGAGCTCGGGGAAGCCGATGAAGAGTTCCGGGCCCTGTTCACCGATGAAATCAAATGGAACCGGAAGCACGCCATCGGGGACCGCTACCGTTTTTTCTTTGAGGAACTAAGGGAAAAAACCTTTCCCGCGAATCCCCACCTCCGCCGATCGGCGATCCATCAGCTGGCATCATTTATATATCTGCTGGCTTCGGAGGAACAGGAAATCGCACCGGGTAATCTTGAAAACATCCACGTCGAGAAGGCGCTGCGCTATATGCAGGAGCGGGTGTTTGTACAAACCCGGCTGTCCGGGCTGGCGAAGCACCTGGGGCTGTCCCAGGAGCATCTGATACGGCTGTTCCGTCAGAAACTGAAAACCACGCCGATGAAATACCTCATGCGCTTGCGAATCGAAGCCGCCACCAGCATGCTGATTTCCGGTGACCGGCTGATATATCAGATCGCGGAGCAGCTTCAGTTCAACTCGGAATTTCATTTTTCACGCAGCTTCAAGAAACACACCGGGTTCGCGCCCCGGGAATACCGAAGCCGCTTTCGGCAGCTCATCGGCGAGAGCCCGATGCACGAGTCGATTATTTACCTGAACTCCGGAGATGCAGAAATTTGATCTGCGCGATCCGTTAAAAGTCGATGATGGCCGTATATGCCAGCTTGGGCCGCATCTCTTCGTCGAACAGCAGCGGCCAGTTTTTTCGCCCCGAGACGGGAAAATTATCAAGCCAGGTTTTTTCGTCGGAAACTCCCCAGAAGGTGACTCCGGTAACCATCTCCGATCGATCCCGCAGTACCGCGAAGATTTCAGCATAGCGTCGGGCTTGAAGTTCGAGGAGCTCCGGCGGCGGAGGCGAATATCGGGTCTCGATATCCTCGTGCCGATACATCGATAGATCCATTTCGGTAACCTGAACCTCCAGACCGAGGCCAGCAAAACGGACAATCGCCCGGTCAAGGCGTTCGGCGAGATCTTCCTGGTAGATGTTCCAGTGGCCCTGAATACCGATGCCATCCACCGGGATGCCCCGATCCAGCATATCTTCCAGAAGGCGGAAGATCTTGTCCTGCTTTACCGGATCCAGCACCGAATAGTCATTGTAAAACAAACGGGCATCCGGAAGGATTTGTCTGGCCAGCAGGAAGGATTGGGCCACATAGTCATCTCCGAGAATATCCAGATAGGGGCTCGGTCTGAGGAATTCACCCCGATCGTCGGAGATCACTTCGTTGGCCACATCCCAGACCTCCACCACGTCGCCGTAGCGTTCTGCCATTACGCCGATATGCTCACCGAGGCGCTCCCACAGGAGCTCGGCGCCGGCCTGTTCCCCGAAGGAAGAAAAAAACCAGCCGGGGGTCTGACTGTGCCAGACGAAACAATGGCCCCGCATGGTCATGCCGTGCTTCCGGGCATAGTCCGCGATCTCGTCGGCGGCATAGAAATGCCAGGTTCCGTAGC
>CAWZYW010000748.1:0-1632 GCA_963966255.1 uncultured Salinispira sp.
TATGTTTCTCTCGGGCAACGAAGCGGTTGCCCTCGGAGCCATTACCGCCGGCTGCAGTTTCGTCGCCGGATATCCCATCACGCCTTCCACCTCGATCTTAGAAAACCTGAACCGTCTGCTGACCCTGGCCGGTGGCAGGGCCCTGCAGATGGAGGACGAAATCGCCGCCATCTCGGCCATCATCGGCGCTTCTTTCGGCGGGGAGAAAGTCATCGTTCCCACCAGCGGCCCCGGGCTGCAACTCATGGCCGAACAGTTGAGCCTGGGGGCCATGATAGAAACTCCCATGGTGGTGGTGGACGTCCAGCGGGGAGGTCCGAGCACCGGTCTTCCCACGAAAACCGAGCAGTCCGACCTGAAATTCGCCGTGTACGGAAGCGCCGGAGAATCTCCCCGGATCATCCTCGCACCGACATCGGTGGAGGACAGCTATTATCAGACCATCCGGGCCTTCAACCTAGCCGAGCGTTATCAGCTCCCGGTGATCATGCTCCTGGACCAGTCCATCGGATACCGCAAGGCCACGGTGAAGATGCCCGATTTCGATCGCTTCCATTACGTGGACAAATATCACGTGCGGGAACATTTCAAAGTACCCCGGGCAGACAAGGTGGACATCGTCACCCGCCTGGAACCGGATCTGGACGACCTGGCTGATTTCAAACGCTACGAGGACACCCGGGACGGCGTAAGCCCCATGACCCGGCCGGGGACCCCCGGCGGCCAGTACCTGGCGACGGGAATCGAACACGACGAATACGGCTTCGCCGACCAGACTCCGCCGACCCATTTGAAGATGTCCAAGCGTCGCCAGCGGAAGATGTTCACCATCAGCCGGGACTTCGAGAAAAATCCCGTGGAGTTTTACGGCGACCCCTATGCGGAAATCGGCGTTCTCGGCTGGGGCTCCACCGAAGGTGCCATCCGCGAAGCCCGTTACATGGCCGAGGACAAGGGCATCTCCGTTCGCCAGCTCCATCCCCATACCATCTGGCCTCTGCCGGAGCGGCAGATCGGACGTTTCCTGCTGCACCTGAAATACCTGATTATCGTGGAAGAAAATCTCTCGGGACAGTTCGCCCACCTGATCACCGCAAGGTTTCGGGTCCGGCCCATCGAAGTGCACAAATGCGAAGGCGTACCGTTCACCCCCGAAGAAATATTCCGAAGCATAGAAAAAGTCGCGAGGATCGCAAATGAAGAAAGCATCACCCAGCCCTGAGCAGGGCTCAGCGGCCACTTTGAAAAAGCCCGGGATCAAACCGATCTGGTGTCCGGGATGCGGGGACTACTCGGTATTCAATGCACTGGTGAAGGTGCTCCAGGAGCTGGAGATTCCCCCCGAAGAGATCGGCATGGTTTCGGGCATCGGATGTTCCGGCCGATTCAGCCACTACTTCAATGCCTACTCCCTCCACGGTACCCACGGCCGGGCCCTGCCCACCGCTACGGGTTTGAAAGCCGCACGGCCGGACCTGAAGGTCTTCGCCGTGGGAGGAGACGGAGACGGACTGAGCATCGGCGGCGGTCACATCGCCCACGCGGCCCGGAAAAACGTGGATATCACCTATCTGCTCATCGACACTAATATTTACGGTCTAACCAAGGGGCAGACTTCCCCGACCACCGATC
>CAWZYW010000749.1:0-1632 GCA_963966255.1 uncultured Salinispira sp.
GTCCCCCATCGGCCACGCGGTGAACGTGCACCTGGACCTCAGCGTTGAGAATTACGGCATACAGGAATGGATCGGAATAAGCGATCGGCTCCGCGAGGTATTTCCCGGCTCACCGGAGCTCGTTGAAGGCTTTGCCTACGCCCCCTCCGGGAATGGCATCGGGGTGGCAATCGATGAAAAAGCGGCGGCTAAGTTCCCCCCCAATGAATCGGTTACGTCATGGACCCAGACCCGGCTGCCCGACGGCGGACTGAATCTGCCCTGAACAGGGAAATCGCGGAGGTCACATATGGCAAAGCACAGCAAAGGAAAAACCGCCCTGGTCACCGGGGCGAGCCGGGGCATCGGCCGGGGCATCGCCGTCAGCCTGGCCCGGGAGGGCTATGACATCGCCTTCAGCTATTACAGTGCTCAGGCCGAAGCCGAAGAGCTCCGAGGAGAACTGGAGCGCATGGGAGTGCGCGCCGAATACTTCCGCGCCGCCCTGCATGAGACCGGAGCTCCAAGGGAACTTTGCCGCCGGGCGATAGACGCCATGGGGGGCATCGACGTAATGGTCTGCAATGCCGGCGTGACCCGATTCGATTCGATATTCGATCTCAGCGAAGAAAAGATCGACCAGTTGTATTCGCTGAACTACCGGGCTTACCTGATGTGCGCCCGCTATGCCGCCAAGGATATGCGATCGCGTTCCGCTCCGGGCCGTATCATTTTTATTGCGTCGACCCGGGGAATACGCGCGTATCCTGAAGATGCGGTATACGGTTCTCTCAAGGCAGCGCTGATCCGGTCGGTTAAGTCCCTGGCCCTTGAGCTGGCGGACTGCGGCATCAGCGTGAACGCTGTGGCTCCAGGGGCAACCAAGGTTCGGGGGGATCTCTCCGATAGTGGCCTGACCGATGGTCACCTTGCAGGGCTCGTTCCCCTTGGCAGGATGGGTTCGCCTCGGGATATCGGAGCTGCGGTGGCTTTTCTGGTTTCTCCTGACGCCTCCTACATCACCGGCGAAACCTTACGGGTCGACGGCGGTCTGATCCTACCGGGTCGCGATGAATCTCCGCCTTCAACTGAATAAATCGGATATACTCTGAAATAAAAAAGGAGCCCTCATGATTCTCAGCATCGTTCTCGGCCTGTTCATCGTCCTGGAAACCCTTAATGTCCTTCTGCTGTACAAAATGCCCGGATCCACCAAAGGAAATGCGGTGGGCGTCTTCAAGGCATATGAAAAAACCCAGGAGGATCCGGAAGTGCGGGCCTTTGTGAACTATCTCATCAACTGGGTAGCCGGCACGAAACTGATATTTATCGTACTGATCATCGGAATCATAATTTCCGGCCCTCCGGAAACCAAGGTCTACAGCGTCATCGCCCTGATATTCTCAATCATGACCTTCTTTTCCCGTCTTTATCCGAGCCTGAAACGCATGGACAGTGATGATCAGCTGGCCCCAAAAGGCTATTCCCGGACGCTGGCGATTATGATCGGCTCGTTCATCGGGGTCTTCGCAATCAGTCTCGTGGCATTTTTTGTACTGCGATAAAATCATGACCAAAGCATTAACGCCAAGCGAAACAAAACTGAGATGGATACCGATTGAAGAGGGCGTTCCTTCCGATCGGGAACCGGTT
>CAWZYW010000750.1:0-1612 GCA_963966255.1 uncultured Salinispira sp.
CTACACAGAGTAGATCGTCGGCAGCGTCAGATGTGTATAAGAGACAGGTGCTGATTTCCGGATAGCGCTCCGCAATCGCGCTCCAACCTTCCACGTAGGACGCGCCCTGGTTGTAGTCCCAGGGATGCAGGTGGAAATACCAGTCCTGATTCGGTCCGATGGCTTCTTCGGCCAGATGGCTGGCTGCGCCGGTCCACATGGTGATCTTCTGATAGGTCTTCAGCACGGGAATCTGGCCGAGGTGAACGCCGCTGGACATGCCGCCGACGAAAAAATCGACCTGATCGATGTTGGCCAGACGCTCAATGGCTGCCGCGCCTTTTTCGGGGTTCAGTTCGCTGTCGATGACGATCAGTTCCACCGGACGGCCCAGCAGGCCTCCCGCTGCGTTGATTTCATCGATGGCGATCTGCGCCGCTTTGCTTCCCTGATCGCCGGTGATGTCCCCAAGGGGCCATACGCCGCCGAATTTAATGGGCTCTTCTTCGCTGCTGCCGTTGGCAAATACCGCGCCGGCGACGAGTAGCAGAACGAGAGCTAAACCCAAGAACTTCTGATTCATAATCTCCTCCTGTGAAAGCTGAATCGGTTCTCACTTTTAAGCATTTTCAACCCGGTTCAAACATCTGTCAAGAAAAAAATGAGAAGTGATTCACCTTTCATTTTCTGCACTTCAGATACGGGGAAGGGTCAGGCGATTTCCAGGGCTCCGCTGGATGCCTTGGCGCGGTACATGGCCTTATCGGCGATCCGAACGAGTTCATCGATGTCATCGCTGCCGGAAGGGAAGAGAGCCGCGCCTCCTGAGCAGTCGATGCGCACGCTGGTCTGTCCGATATCGATAGGTTGCCTGATGACTTCCAAGGTGTGAAGGGCCGCGCTGGTGATCTGCGATTTCTCCCGGACTCCCTGGAAGATTACCGCGAACTCATCACCGCCGAGGCGGAAGGCCCGGTCGTCGCTGCGGATTTTTCCCAGGATTCGTTCGGCGACGATGCGCAGGACGATATCGCCTGCTTCATGGCCGTAGCTGTCGTTTACCGGTTTGAATTTATCCAGGTCGAGGTAGAGCAGCGCGAAGGATCCCTGGTTGTGCCGGGCGCTATCGGCGTATTTCGCCAGCAGGGTTTCGAACGAGCGGCGGTTGCCCAGGCCCGTCAGCTCATCCTGCTCGGCGCCGATTCGGTATTCCTGACGCTCCTGCCTGATGTTGCTGATGAGCTGATGGGTGACCAGATAATAGGAAATCGACGCGAAAAAAATCAAACTGTACAGCAGTACGGTGGTCAGCCTGTCGAACGCCGGATCGAAGGTCGGATTGAGGCTGTTCAGTTCGGTCCACAGCTGCGGATCGATCCGGGATATCACCTGATGGCAGGTGATGGCGATAAACGTCCATACGAAGCCCCCGGACATGCCGGTGAACAGGAACGACAGGACGATGATAACCGCGTACAGCGGCAGCAGCGGGGAGTCGTTTCCGCCTGAAACAACGATGAAGCCGGTCATGCTGAGGAACTGAATCCTCAGTACCCAGTGGCCGAAAGAAATAAGATTTTTCGTCCGCTTCAGCAGGAACAGCAGGGCGACATAGCTCAGTGACGCCATCCCC
>CAWZYW010000751.1:0-1611 GCA_963966255.1 uncultured Salinispira sp.
GGTCAGCCAGGTATCGCAGCTGCTTGTACTCGTTCTCGATGGTTTTCTTCTGGTAGGCCAGATACTTCGCCGCATCCTCGGGATTGGCGGACTTAAGGCTCCGGAATCGGATCTGGTTGTACATGTACTCTTCCAGCTCGATTTTCGGTTCCTTGCTGTCCAGCTGAAGGGGGTTCTTTCCGTCCTCCGCCAGTTCGGGGTTAAAGCGGTACAGGGGATACATGCCCGATTCCACGGCGGCTTTCTGATGCATCATGCCCTCGCCCATGTCCCGGATACCGTGGGCGATACAATGGCTGTACGCCATGATGATCGACGGTCCGTCGTAGGCTTCGGCTTCCTGGAATGCCTTGATGGTCTGAATCCGGTTGAATCCCATGGCAACCTTGGCGACGTACACGTAGCCGTAGCTCATGGCGATGGCCCCCAGGTCTTTTTTCTTGGTGGGCTTCCCGCCAAAGGCGAACTTGGCGATGGCGCCGGTGGGGGTCGCTTTGGACATCTGACCGCCGGTATTGGAGTACACCTCGGTATCCATCACCAGGATGTTCACGTTTTTGCCGGAGGCGATGACGTGGTCCAGACCGCCGAAACCGATGTCGTAGGCCCAGCCGTCTCCGCCTAGAATCCATACGGATTTCTTCACCAGATAGTCGGCCATGTTGGTCAGCTCGGCTGCCTCGGGTGTTTTCTTCTTGGCCAGGATTTCCTTGAGCTTGGCGACGTTTTTCCGCTGTTCTTCGATAAGGTCTTCGCTTTCCTGGGTATTGCTCAGGATGGCGTCGGCCAGATCGCCAGCCACATCCTTGCGGGCTTTGGCAGCTTCAACCAGCTCGCGGGCGTATTTCTGCTGCTGATCGGCGGTGAGCCGAAAGCCGAAACCGAATTCCGCCGCGTCCTCAAACAAGGAGTTGGACCATGCCGGACCCCGCCCGTCTTCGCGGGTGGTGTACGGGGTGGTGGGCAGGTTACCGCCGTAAATCGACGAACATCCGGTGGCGTTGGCGATTACCGCCCGGTCGCCGAAGAGCTGGCTCATCAGTTTTACATAGGGAGTCTCACCGCAACCTGCACAAGCGCCGGAGAACTCGAACAGGGGCTCCAGGAGCTGGCTTCCCTTGGTGGTCTTTTTATTGACCTTGTCCCGGGCGATATTGGGGATGGTGAGGAAATAATCCCAGTTCTTCTTTTCTTCTTCCCGCAGGGGAGCCTGAAGCTCCATGTTGATGGCCTTGCGATCGGTCTTGTTGCCATCGGCGTCCTTTGCGAAAGCCGGGCAGATATTCACACAGGCGCCGCAGCCGGTACAGTCTTCAGGGGCCACCTGGATGGTGAACTTCATGCCTGCCAGTTCCTTGCCCTTGGCGTCGCAGTGCTTGAAGGTTTCCGGGGCTTTTTCGGTGAAGCCCTCGTCGTAGGCCTTCATCCGGATGGTGGCGTGGGGGCAGACCGCCGAACAGTCGCCGCACTGGATGCAGACTTCGGGATCCCAGACCGGGATATGCTCTGCGATATTTCGCTTTTCATACTTGGTGGTGGCCACCGGGAAGGTTCCGTCCACCGGAAGCTTGGACAGGGGGATTTTGTGACCGCGGTTCGCCATGATTTCAG
>CAWZYW010000752.1:0-1608 GCA_963966255.1 uncultured Salinispira sp.
CTACTACGGCGGAAGCAGACGAAGTCGAAGCGAGGGAAGTCGCGGCACCGGGGGTATCGGTTTTTTCCGATGATTTGAGCAGTTTCACCTTGCAATCAGTGTACCGGGCCGATCAGCTTGAAAGTCTGTTCAAAGTGATTCTGGGACTGAAATACGGCAATTTTGTCCTGTATGCCGAGGGCTTTGAATTCGCTTCGGCGGTGAACTCGGCCATCAGTTATTCGGAGAACGCCTTTGTATCAGGGGGATATTTAAATCTTCCGCCCGATTCCTGGGTTGAGCTTCCCGACTTCGCTCTGGACGAGTACATGGTGGAAATCCAGACCCGCTTTCATCCCGAAGACCAGCTTTCGGACAGCTCCATCGTCCTGCTGCAGGAAGACGGGGAGGGGTATCGGGAGATCTTTGCGGTTTCCGGGGACGGAGTCCTGAGTTCCGCAGGACTTGCATTGATCCGTCAGCTCAGGATCAGTCCCGAATTGACGTTTTCCCTGAATCGGCGGGATAATCGCATCCTGTTGGCCCTCGATGGGGAAGAATTCTTTTTCCCCGCAGGTGATGACGGTCGCTATCGCTTCTTCATTTCCCAGGACAGCGGAGCCGAACTGAGGATTCGCCTTGATTCCGTAAGCGCCGCCAACGCCCCGGAAGAGTTTGTCGACCGCGCCCTGGATGCGCTCCCTGACTAAAAACTTCAAGAAATACTTTTCCTCTCGTTGATATCGGCCATACCCGGCACTACTATATTGGGTACGGATGGCCATATGAAAACAGTACGTGCAGTTATACTTTGTCTTTTTTTCCTGCTCCTGATCGGCGGACTTGCTGCACAGGAGTTCTCCGAAAAACAGGACCTCTCGATTTTCCGACTGAATTACTACGGCGCTCCACCGGCGCCGGTTCCCGAAACCATTCGCATCCGGGCGGAAATCGGAAATGCATCGGTGGACATCCGGCTGCAGGGCAGCGGGAACATCGAGACCGACCGTATATTCCAGGAAACCATAGTCGGCGTCGACGCGGAGATCCGTCAGGTATTCCAGAACCTCGGACGCTTCAATGTGATTACCTATCCGCAGAGAATAAGCACGGAAAATCTCGATGCTTTTTTGTCAGCGATTCGCGAGTATCGCGAAGCCCGGGTCGAAATTCCGGAAGCGGTTCGCCTGGGGAGGGAGGCGTTTACCGAGCAGGATCTGAACCGCATCGTCGACAGCTTTATCATGGTGGTACCCACCGTTACCTATTACCAGCTGAATCGGGATGACGATTTGAACTGGGAAGCCCGAATCATCACCAACTTCAGCATTATCAATGTTCAGGATTACCGCACAATCGCAGAATTCTCCGTGGAATCATCAGGCTATGATGATGACCCTCAGGTTTCGATGAGAAGCGCGGTGGACGGCATCGCCGGTCAGTTGGATTTCGAGGTGAGGTCCATCGAGGAGTTCAAGATCCGGACCGCAATTCTCGAGCGAACCGGGCGCCAGATTATCGTCGCATTCGGCGCGGATATGGGCATTCAGGTCGGCGATGAGTACGAAGTCACCCGTCCTCGGGAAGTCGCGGGCTATACCGTCTGTCTCTTATACACATCTGACGCTG
>CAWZYW010000753.1:0-1608 GCA_963966255.1 uncultured Salinispira sp.
ATTAACGCCGCCGGTGAATTCGAGTCCCGGGTTTCGGTATTGGGTTATCTCCAGCGGGGCGGTACTCCGGTGGCCTATGACCGGGTGCTGGCGACCCAGTTCGGAGCCATGGGAGCCGAGCTGTTGGCCCGGGGAGATTACGGCCGGCTGGTGGTGCTGGACGGACAGACCGTCACTTCGATCCCGCTGAAGGATACGGCTGAGAAGACGAAATTCGTTCCAATCGATGACATCGCGATTCAGTCTGCCAAGGCTGCGGGAACCTGTTTCGGCGACTGACGGCAGCTGACGTCGCGTTAGAGCCCCGCGAACGCTCTTTCCTGTCCCCCGGATCTGCGTTCAGGGCAATTTTCATCACGGCAGATTATAATTAAAACACCATGGATACTTCACCGGATTCCACATCCCGCGGTGACCAGGAATCTCAGGTCAACAAACTCCGGACCTTACTCGAGAATAGCGATGCCCGGGCCAGGCGCTTCGAGGCTATCGCTGAGAAAATGCCGAGCCTGGTCTGGATTAAAGACCGCGAGCACCGGCTGATATACTGTAATCCGGCTTTCGAGGAGGCCTTCGGCATCGAAACCGGTGCCTGGCTCAACAAATCCGGATGGGACCTCTTCCCTGAGGAACAAGCCCGGGCCATAGCGGACAATGATTCCCGGGTTTTTGCTTCAAACATCGTGCTTCGGATCGTCGAGACGATAAGCTTCAATGGCATTGAATATCACTATCTTTCATACAAATTTCCGCTGAATGACGGACCTCAGCAGTATATTGCCGGCGTATCAATTGATATCAGCACTCAGGTTGAAACCGAACAGCGGCTCAGAGAGGAGATTCGTTCTAACGAAAACATCATCAGAACCCGGGATCGCCTGATGAGCGTGCTCGCCCATGATGTGCGCACGCCGATTTTTACCATGGGTCAGCTTGCGGAATTGCTTTTTGAAAAGCATCATAATCTCAGTCCCGGAGAGCTGGAAGATAACCTCAAAGGCATACAGACTACGGCGAATTCGATCCTCGGAACCATAGAACAGCTGCTGACCTGGGCGAAGACCCAGCAGGAAAAGATTCGTGCCCGCCATAAAGCCATTACACCTTTTCGATCCATCGAAATCGCCCGGGGACTGCTGGCCCAATCAGCGGCCCTGAAGGAAATTCGTATTGATAACAAGGTTGATCCAGACCTGAGAGTCGTGGGCGATGCTGAGCTGTTCGAGACCGTCGTCCGCAATCTCCTGTCAAATGCCCTGAAATACAGTCCGAGGGGAGGCTCGATCCGAATCGAACAGAAGCTCGAAGATGACTACGGGGTGATCAGCATTATCGACCGGGGACGGGGTATCGATGAAACAAGGCTTGAGCAGATCCGTCGGGGAGAGCGTCTCAAATCCACCCCCGGCACCGAACATGAAGCCGGAAGCGGCCTGGGATTGATGATGTGCCGGGAGTTCATCGCGAAACAATCGGGAACCCTGGATGTCAGCAGCGAGCCCGGGAAGGGTACCCGGGTCTCGGTCTCCCTTCCCCTGATCGACAAGGACAGCGAGCTGTATCAGCTGATCTATATCAGCCGCTGTCAGAGGAATTACAATGCACCCC
>CAWZYW010000754.1:0-1605 GCA_963966255.1 uncultured Salinispira sp.
GCATAAGCCCTGGCTACGAAATCGAGAATCCGGCGCCGATCGGGAACGTAACCCGGAGCAAGGCCGATAAGATACTCGGTTCCCCGGTCGTACAGGGCGAAATCCAGATACCCGTATAAGATCGAAAACGTTTCGTCGGCGTCCTCCGGTGGAATCGGATACAGGGAAGCGCTGACCGCCGAAATGCTCCGGGTCAGGGGCAGGAGGTAGGCGATATCGCCGGTTTCCGCCTCCCCCAGGCGGATCGCAGGTGATTCTCCAGATTCTTCGCCCTCCGGGGAGAAGCGAAGGAAACTTCGGTTCCAGAGAGAAAGCGACGATTCGGCTTCTGATATCAATCGTCGCATTTCATCAGAGGAAAACCGGAACTCGTCCTGGCGGGCCAGATTGTCGAGCAGGGCCAGGGAGAATCCCCGCCAAAGGGAAGGCATCCGGGGACCCGCCCCGTTCGCCAGGCTCAGGATGTCGTCCCAGCGGCGACCGTCCACCAGTGCCGCCAGATATTCCCGGGTGATATCCCGGAAGTACCCGGGGTTTCGCACGAAGCTGTACGCCCGGATGAGTTCCCCCGATGACGCCGCGGGGCCTGCGTCCATCAGCGCGCCGATCCACAGCCAGAGCTGGCGTTCCCGGCTGACCGTCAGGTCCCGCAGGACGGCATACTCATCCGGGGCGAATGATACGAGCGCACCGGTTCCATCGTCAGCCCGGGTCTCCGCCTCGGCGCGCACCCGGGCTTCCAGTACGGCGAAACCCGCCATGTTTTCCTCGAAGATCAGGGCGGCTTCCAGGTGATCCCCGGCGTCATTCAGCAATCGCGCCTGGTATTCACCCAGGCGAAGCTCCAGCCGCATAAGGCAGTCGGCGGGGTTTAACACAGAGCAATCGGTAAACAGGGGATCGCTTTCGGGGATATCCTCCAGCTCCCATCGCAGCATGCGGAACAACTCGGCGCCCCGGCGGTGGCGGCCGCTGGCCAATGCAGCGGCGTAGAGATCCCTTGGGAAGCCCTCGTCAATTCGAGCGGAAGCGCCTGAAAGGAAGAGAGCCGGCTTGGACAGGGCCAACGCCTCGAGGGCTTCGAAGGCTTCCCCGGATTTGCCGGAAATCAGAGCTGCCTTCGCCTGTATCCAGGGAGGAAGCGGCGAATCTTCCTCCGGATCGAGCAATCCGGCGAGATTCGCGTGGCCTCCCCGGGCATCGGATATAAACACATAGGGTTCAATAAGCTCCCGGCGCTCCCGGGAATCACTGCTTCCGGCTCCCAGCAGCGCCTGATAGTACAGCAGGCTGTGGGTGATGGTCCCGGGAGCGAAAACCTCCGGATATGCCTCCCGCAGATCCCTGAGCTCCTTTAAGGCCCGCTGATCTTCACCGAGCTGGATCATTGCCTCGAATCGCTGGGCATAGAACCAGTCTGCTGCGCCGGGATCCGGGGCCCGCCGGCTACCCGGCGCCACATCGCCGGGAGCAGCACTGCCCCCGTCGCCTGAAAGCAAATCATAGTCGCCTGACGAAAGATAAAGACGCCGCAGTTCCCTCAATGCCGGATAAAACCAGGGATCCCCGGGATTATCCAGGCTCGCTTCAAAGAGCGTCCTGGCC
>CAWZYW010000755.1:0-1596 GCA_963966255.1 uncultured Salinispira sp.
TGTGTATAAGAGACAGGCAGTAATCAGCACAGACAGGCTCGCCATGACAAAAAGAATCGCCTGGATTATCTGCTCATGGGGCCGCTTTTTCCTGGCGAAGGAAAGACCCTCCGGCGGGACAGCCGGGCCTTTGAAAGCTGGATCTGATCCCGGCGAGGATTTGCCCTCGGCGGCCAGCTCTTCAGCGGCTTCGTTTTGATTGGAATCTGACATGCAAAACTCCGTTTGATACTGGTTGGATCCCTGTAAACAGAAAAGGGACAGGGGGGAACATTACAGGAACAATATTAGTATTTTGTTAGATGATTTACCCAAAATCAAATTTATATTGATTTCGAACTATAGACCGAAAAAAACGCCGCGGGAGACCATATTCGGTCTGCCCGCGGCGCCTGTCACGAGGACTCGGAGTACAAAAGGTCGCTTAGTAAGCGCCTTCCATAGCTTCGAGCCAGCTTGCCTTGGCAGCGTCGATGTTAGCGGGGAAGTAACCAACTTCGTCGATTACATCGTTCACGTTATTGAGGAAGTACGCGATGTAAGCGGCAACCTGGGGCTTGTTGCGCATGATTTCCCGGTCAGAGTAGATGAACAGGGGGCGTGCGATGGGGTAACCGCCCAGGGCAACGTTGCCGGAAATGCTGTCGGAGTTGGCTTTCTCAACGGTTTCCAGGGAAGGAGTGATGCCTTCGATGGAGAGGATGTTGAGAATGTCATCGTTTTCGACGTAGTAGGCGTATCCGAAGAAGCCGACGGCGTAGGGGCTGCCCGCGATACCCTGAACGAGGATGTTGTCATCTTCGCTGAACTGGGTATTGCTGGCGGCCAGGATTTCGGAAGGATCTTCGTCGAAAACGAGTTCTACGAAGAAGTCGAAGGTACCGGAGTCGGTGCCGGGAATGTAGCGAAGGATGGGCTCAGCGGGAAAGCTGGGGTTCACATCGCTCCAGAGTTCGGCGCCGCCGAAAATAAGAGCCAGTTCTTCGGCAGTGGCGTTGGTCAGGAAATCGTTCTCGGAAGAAACGACGACGGAAAGGGCGTCGGTACCTACGCGGAAAGGAATCGGGGTCCGGCCGATTGAAGCGGCATTCTCAACTTCGCTGGACTTGATTGCCCGGGAAGCGTTGGAAACGTCGGTTTCGCCAGCTACGGTGAAACGCTCGAAACCAGCACCGGAACCGATCACGTCGATGGTTACGTCACCGGGAAGTCCGTCTTCCTTGTAACGCTCAACAATTACGGCTGCCAGGGGAGCAACGGTGGAGCTACCGGCAGTTACGACACTGCCTTCGACCAGCAGGGGGGTAACGTTAGGGAAACCGCCGCCATTGGCTTCCACCCATGCGAATGCATCGGAAGCACCAGTTTCTTCAGAACCACCATTGGCGAAAACCACGCCGGCGGCAACAAACAGCACAAGAAGTGCAGCAAGGATTTTTTTCATATCCTCTTCCTCCTAAGGAATCTTATGGCTGTGGTTATAAGAGGCTTATGTTAGAATATGGTAAGGAGCAGTTAAGAATTATGTGAATTGCTTCTCGAATCCCCTGGAAATGGGTTTTCGGGCCGAGCTCATCCGCTTTCAGTATGGAAAGC
>CAWZYW010000756.1:0-1592 GCA_963966255.1 uncultured Salinispira sp.
CTTATACCCTGTATAGAGAATTAATATATCATGGGGTTCAGGGAATAGTGCTACAATTTTTTCATGAAGCGCATTGGAATCGGCATAGTCGGAGCTGGGGTCCGGGGAGTCTACTGCCTCGGCGAAGCGGCGGTTGCTCTCACCGCTGAAACCGGTCTGGTGGTGCGGGGAGTCTACGACCTGCTGCCTCAGCGCAGCGATGAAGCCAAGCGCCATCTCGATGGACTGTATTCCCGGCAAGGGGATCCCCAGCGCGTGCGGGCATATCGCAGCTATCAGGAAATGCTCGAAGATGAGGATTGCCGCATCGTTCTGATTACCAACTTCACCAATCAACACCGCAGTTACACCCTGGAGGCTATTGAGGCGGGTAAAACCGTCTATCTGGACAAACCGATTTCCGTAACCCGGGAGGATGCCGGAGAAATCGTCGCCGCCGCAGAAAAAAAGGCGCTGATTATGGGATTCACCCGTCGCTATGAGAAGAGCTGGATCAAAGCAAAGGAATTACTGGACAGCGGAATTATCGGGCCCCTGCAAATGATGCAGATCAATTCGCTGATACCCTATAGCCGATACCTGCAAACCTGGCATCGCCGGAGAGAGTGGTCCGGCGGCGCATTGAACGATAAAAGCTCCCACCATTTTGATGTGTTCAACTGGATGGCCGGAGAATATCCCGACCTTATCAGCGCGATCGGCGGACGCTCTTCGGTATTTCCGGTTGATGAGAATGCTCCGGAATCCTGCCGGGTCTGCAAGAGGGAATGCGAATACCGCCGGGATCCCCAGCGAATTTCCGACGGTGCCTACGTGCTCCAGCTCGATTCATGGAGTCATGCCGAGCGAGAGATGGAAAAAATCGACAACTGCGTGTACGCCCCGGGCTCGGATATTCTCGACCATGCCGTGGTTTCCGTTATCTATCCATCGGGAGTAAAGGCTTCGCTCTTTTTCAGCATTTTCGGTCCCGACACCGCCGACCAGGAGAGCCTGGTGCTTCTGGGCGAGAAGGGCAAAATCAGCCTGAACCGCCACAGCGGCGAGGTGATTCTCGCATCTGATTACGGCCGGAAAATCGAACGTTTCGATTGCCGTGGCGCTGAGTTCGAAACCAGCCACTTCGGGGCCGATCGGGATTTCATCCGCGCCCTGAAGAAATTTCATGAAGGACAGGCACCGGTAGCCAGCGCCCGGGACGGTTATGTATCCCTGGAGATGGTCCTGGCTGCCCAACAGTCCATACAAAACAGTGGTCAACCCGTAATACGCGGGATTGAATAACCTATTCCACAGGAGGAGTTAGGAATGAGAAAAGCGAGTATTTGTATCATACTGTTTTTCGTAATCGCAGGTTCGCTCTTTGCGGCGGGGGGGGGGGAAAACGCCGGTTGGGCGGAAAAGGAGAAGACCGTCAGCCTCTTTATTTAGGGGAAATCCGTATGGGGGGAGGCCATAGAAGCGGGGGGGGGGGAGGTTAATAAAACCTCACCCCATATCACCATCCATTTTGGAATGGTGGGGGGAGGAAAGGGACACCACCCCCCCCCGTCCCGCCGGGGGCGAGACAACTCCCCCCCCCCTATCTTTTT
>CAWZYW010000757.1:0-1587 GCA_963966255.1 uncultured Salinispira sp.
GACATGCCCTGAAAATCAGGATACTGATCTTCGAGATCCGAGTTGATGACCAAAGGCATCCGGGTTTCGACGATTTTCGTATTCGGGTTGTCGCCGGGTATCGGGAACCGACTGCCGATCATATTTTCGATAGATAGAAAGCCCCGACCGCCGATGATTTCCAGGGAATCCCCCCGGTTGATCTGCACCGAAGCGCTGCTGAAAGGCACCACCAGCTCGGCCTGCTGAAGGATGGCGTCAATGGTGTGCTGGAGATCGAGCTGGCCGTTGATGATCGCCGCCGCCGAAGCCAGGGTTCTGGCCTCGCTGGCAAGTCTCTCGGCCCGCTGCTTTTCCTTCATCTGATCGGTCACATCGTAATCGAAGCCGATATACGATCGGATTCTTCCTTCCTCGTCCCTGGAAACAGAAATGCTGGTCGAATAGATCCATCGCCACTGTCCGTCCCTGGTCCGCAGCCTGAAAAGTACGTCGGTATTTCCGCTGTTTTCCCGTTCCAGATTATCCAGGGCCGCCTTTACTTTCGGCCGGTCGTCGGGATGCACGAACTCTATGAATTTCCCGTCTTTCATGTCGGCTTTGTCATAGCCCCATCGATACCAGTGGATGTTGGGATAGACTTCGCCGTGCTCGCGATCCTGGATAAAAAGCCCGATCTTCCTGAGCTTCCCGAAAAACTCGCTCAGGTCCAGATCAATGGATTTACTGAGGTCTTCATTGAGATTGTATATGGGGAGTTCGGGGCCGGAAGGATTTGAGTCGCGGTCGCTTGAATCCACTAGTTACGCACCTTTTAGAGTAATTATGAATATCATTATACGCCAGGATGCTGCATTTCATCAAACCGGCTCGTGGACGGACGGGCCTAATTGAGCTGCAGCAGGCCCGAACTGTAAACCATCGCGCGGTCCCGGAGCAAACATTCGGGGGTCCTGCCGGTGAACGGAACGATCATCAGAGAAAATCTCTGCGACTTTCCGTTGAAACTCGGGGCATAGGAATCCAGCTGGTCGGCCATGGCGATGGCCATCCTTCGTCCGATGCCGGTGACCGCCGTGGGATAACGCCATTGCCGACCGTAGTAGGTACCGAAGGGGTTCATGTAGATCTGCTGGGTACCGTTGCGTTCACGAAGACGCATGGGGCAGAAGGCGAAATTCGCCGAATCGCGGGTCTGCTGGGCCACCAAAAGCCCCTCTCCCGCTCCGCTGACCGCAACCCAGCCGTTGGTGATTTGATTGTTGAAGCTGTCCAGCTGATGATTGCTGGAGAATCGGCCGTAGTCGAGTTCGAAAGATGACATGTCGCCGAAAAAATTGTGTTTGATGATCCGGTAGGGGGACGCCGCCGGTGCGGTGAAAGCCGGCACAATCTCAGCGGGCATGAATTCCTGCCAGCGATGATCCCAGGTCCGATCCAGTCGAGAGGCTTTGCCTCGGTCGTAACCCCGGTCAGCGGTTTCCGGCAGCTGATATTCCACATCGAGGTAGATCGCCCCATCTTGTAGGTCCGGCCCGTCGCCCCGGACAGAGACATGGACCGTCCAGCTCCATCGGCCGCTTCCGGCTGCTCCGCCGAGGTCTATGC
>CAWZYW010000758.1:0-1587 GCA_963966255.1 uncultured Salinispira sp.
GCTATCAAACTACTCACCGAGGGACTGCGGGCAGAGCTTTCGAACACTAATATCGGCGTTTCGGTCATATTCCCCGGAGGCATCGCCACAAATATCACCGGCAACTCAGGAGTCGCCCCCCCCCATGGGAAGCAGCGAGGCGGTGGAAAAGCAGGCGGCGAAATTGACCACCCCCGCCGAAGCTGCATCCATCATCGTCGGGGGCATCGAAAAAGAGAAGGCCCGGATACTGGTGGGCCGCGATGCGAAGATCATGGATTTTTTCAGTCGCATGGCTCCCGCCCGGGCAGGTCGGATGATGGCCAGGATGATGTCGAGCATGATGTCCGGCAGCTTCAGCAGGGCCGATGAGTTAAAGGCAAAGGGCTGTCCCGACGGGGAAGAGTAGGCGGGTCAGGCACCTTCAGTCGAAACGGTCGTGCAGGCCGATACCGTCGAGGATTTTCGGGATGCATTTTTCAACCCGGGAACTGCGGGTCACCGACTGCTTTGCCCCGGCGAAGTACAGCAGATAGCCTTTCTGCCGGCCGGGTGTCAGGGCGTAAAACGCCGCGCTGATCGCCGGATCGCCATCGAGAACCGATTGAAATTCCTCGGGTACCTCCAGGTCGCTCGGCGGCCGGGGAGGTAATTTCCTGCCCGAACGCTCGATTTCAACGGCTTCCCGGATATGGTCCCGAAGGGTTTCCTCGAGTTCATCGATGCGTTTCATGTCGCGGAAACGGAGCACCCGGTCGATGTGGCTGTTCGGTCCCGGTTTTTCCAGCACCTGAGCAGGATCGCTCATCAGCACACCTTTCAAAAAACCCACGCTCACCAGATCCTTCAAGGCGCTGAGAATGAGAATGTTTTTTCCCCGGTCGGTGTAGACCGGTACGCCCCATTTTGCTTCCTCGTCCAAACCGGTTGAGCGGATGATTTTACGCAGCGCCGCCAGGGGCAGGGCCCAGCGCTTGGCCTTGCAGCGCGGGGTGTCGAACAGGGGACAACGCCCACAGCCCCGGGAAAAATACTCCGATGGATCGCGAATCATGTTACTCATGCACAGTGCCCCCAAAACGACTGATATCGCCCTGGAAAAACATCTCATGGGTCTTCGCATCGCCGTATCCCGGTATCGCCCCGGGGCCCAGACCCGGACCGTCCAGGGCGGTCCGCACGATCATCCGATTGAAATCATGGGTGTACTCGCTCTCCAGGTACTCCTGGACGGGAACCCACATAGCCTCCTCGATTTCTTCGGGGTCGGGACTGATATCGTAGCTGAGGGGCCGAAGCCGGGCGACGAAGTAAATATCCGACTTGCCATAGCGATATCCGTGCCAGTGCCGCAGGCTGCTCAAGTACAGGAACTCGCTTGCTATGCCGGTTTCCTCGAGGACTTCCCGGATCACCGCATCGGCGATGTGTTCTCCGGCGTGGAGGACTCCGCCGGGAAGCTTCCAGTGGGGCCGGCTGGTTCGCCGAAAGCGCTCATTCACCACCAGCAGCCTCTGGTCTTCGTCAACAACCACCCCGCCGGCGCCGATGTAATGGGTGGCATACGACGGCACATGTGCGTGCGCCGTTATTCTGCGGACCAGCTGC
>CAWZYW010000759.1:0-1582 GCA_963966255.1 uncultured Salinispira sp.
GACCAGCAGCTTTCGGACATTTTGATTACCTTGGCCCGCACCGGCCGGGCCGCCGACGCATTGCTGTATAACGGCCTGATCGATAATCCCAGGCTTCGACTGGGAGCACTGCTGGAGACCGCCCGGAGTTTTTACGCCGCAGGGCAGTTTCTTCAGGCCGACCTGGCGTTCGAGCGAATATTCACCGCCCTGGAACGCAACAGCCCTCCCAGCCTGGTTATTTCCATTCTGCTCGGCATTTCCCAGATATACCTGGATTTTTCCGATACCTTCAGCGCCCAGGTCTACGTGGATGCCACGAGCATTTATTTCGATCAGATCGAAGATGCCGTGGAGAAGGACAGCCTGCTGCTGGAAACCGCGCTGATGTACGGCAGAATCGGCGATCTGGCCGCCGGCGAGGCACTGGCGAGAGAAATCAGCGATGGTTTCTTCGCTGCCCGGGCACTGACCGGCCTTGCCGAGTATTTAATCGAGGAAGAAACGTCAGGAAATGGGGCGTCGGAAATCGAAAATGGATCGCGGATTGCAGGCTATCTGGAAGAAGCGACGTCCCGTCTGCCGGCGGGAGATTTTTTGGCGGATGCCGCCTATGGAGACATTGCCCTGCTGTATATACGCATCGGACTTCTCGAAGAAGCCCTGGGGGAGATCCGCCGCATCGAATCGGCATACCCTGGGGCCCTTTCCCTTGCGAGGCTGCAGTACTACGTCAGCCTGGATGCGGAACGCTCTGCCGAGGTGATTCGGCTTTGGGAGTCTGTTGAGCGATAACAGGCGGCTGCGGCTTACGCGCCGATAAGGGTGCCGGTGAACTCCCGGCCTTCGAGAATAGCTTCCACATTGGCCAGATTGCGCCCTCCGGCGGTTATCACCTGAAGGCCCAGCTCTGCGGCCCTTCGGGTTGCCACTGGATCGAAGGGGAGGTTCTTTCCCGGGGTCCAGTCGTCTCCGACCATCTCCCGGAACTCATCCCAGCTGACCCGGTCCAGGGGTTTCGCGCCGGGGTCGATTTTCGGATCTGCGCTGTAAACTTTTTCTATATTTGAAAGGTTCAGGACCCGTTTCGCCCCGAAACGTTCGGCAAGGACCACCGCGTCGAAGTCGGTGGAAAATCCCGGCTTCCAACCGGCGCCTATGAGCACCCGGCCGGTGAAGTCGAAATCCGCACTGGGGTCGGTGACCACGGGATTCCGGCAGAGTTCGCCCAGGCTTGCGCGGATCAACTCGGCGTTGAGGCGGGTGGCCATAATACCGATCCAATCCTGGTCGTCATGGTTGGTACTCGCGGCAATGGTTCGATAGGCCGCCTGATAATTCCTGGCAGGCGCCCCCCCGCCGACGATCAGGACAAGACGCCGATCCTCGGCCTTCTCCAGATATGACGATACCAGTTTCAAAAAATCCGAGACAAATTCGGTATCGACGGCTTCGGGAGCCACGATCGATCCGCCAAGGGAAATTACCGTTACCATCAGGGCCTCCATGTCCATGCGGCTTGAATAATCCTATCCGGTATGCCCTGCCCCTGTAAGCCCGGCCAACGGGCAGCATTGACAAAGGCTCCGTTTTTATCGGATAG
>CAWZYW010000760.1:0-1579 GCA_963966255.1 uncultured Salinispira sp.
GGGGCCCATAGGCCGGGAACCCACCGGATTGGCCCCGCCGATTCCCTCCTCGCTGATCTCGGTGATTTCGATTCCCAGGGTCACCATGCTGGTGTTTTTACTGGCTTCATTGACGAATTTCAGGGGTTCGGGGTGTTTCCATCGGGACATTCTCTTCCTCCGGCGGGCTGATGTTGTCCCCCAATGTACACAAAAACGGCTTTACGTCCCAGTGGGATTGTTATTTTTTATTGTGATTCAATTCACATATACTTGTATTGTTGACACAATTACTCCCTTGCAATCCCCGGTTCCACGGTTTATTATGGGGATGTACCAAGCTTAACAGAGCTTTCAACAATCTCAATTTGGAAAGTCCTGAATTGTGCCACCAAAAACCACGAAAGAAGAGGAATCACTATGTCTGATAAAAAGATGGTGATTGTTGACGGTAACGCCGCGGTAGCGCACGTTGCCCACGCAACAAACGAAGTAATCGCGATTTATCCGATTACCCCTTCTTCCCCCATGGGCGAACTCTCCGACGAGTTCTCCGCTAAGGGAAAGAAAAATATATTCGGTACCGTTCCCCACGTAGAGGAAATGCAGAGCGAAGCCGGCGCCGCCGGCGCGGTTCACGGTGCGCTGGCCACTGGCGCGTTGACCACCACGTTCACCGCCAGCCAGGGCCTGCTGCTGATGATCCCGAATATGTTCAAGATCGCCGGGGAACTTACCCCCACGGTGTTTCACATCGCAGCCCGGGCCATCGCAGCCCAGGGCCTGAGCATTTTCGGCGACCACAGCGACGTCATGGCCGCCCGATCCACCGGATTCGCCATGCTGGCCTCCAACAACGTTCAGGAAGCCATGGATAACGCCCTCATCGCCCAGGCGGCGACCCTTGAGGCGCGGGTTCCCTTCCTGCACTTCTTCGACGGCTTCCGGACCAGCCATGAAGTCCACAAGATTGAGGAAGTTTCCTACGAGGTCATGAAAGAGATGATCGATATGGATCTGGTTCAGGCCCACCGGGCCCGGGGTCTTGATCCCGAGCATCCCTCCATCACCGGTACCAGCCAGAATCCCGATGTCTACTTCGCCAGCCGCGAGTCGGTCAACAAGTTCTACGCCGCCACTCCGGACATCGTCCAGAAGGCCATGGACCAGTTCGCCAAGCTCACCGGACGTCAGTACAAGCTCTTCGATTACTACGGCGCCCCCGATGCCGAGAGGATCCTCATCCTCATGGGCTCCGCCGCCGAAACCGCCGAAGAGACCGTAGACTTCCTGAACAAAAAAGGTGAGAAGGTCGGCCTGGTGAAGGTTCACCTGTTCCGCCCGTTCAGCACAAAACACTTCATCGAAGCCCTGCCGGCCAGCGTGAAGGCAATCGCGACCCTGGACATGACCAAGGAAGCCGGCTCCCTGGGTGAGCCCCTGTACGAAGACATCCGCACCGCCATCGGCGAAGCGATGGCCGAAGGCAGCGCCCCGTTCAAGAATTATCCCAAGGTAGTGGGCGGCCGCCACGGACTGGGCCTGCAGCAGCACGGCACCACCCCCGGCATGATCAAAGCCGTATTCGACAATCTGAGCA
>CAWZYW010000761.1:0-1577 GCA_963966255.1 uncultured Salinispira sp.
GCCGGAAAGCGATACCCGCAGCGATGCCCAGCGGCTCACCGACGAATTGACCCGCTTCGCCATGAGCCTCAGTTCCACCAAGGACCAGCTTGAGGACATCCAGCGCAGCCTGGGTGATTCCATCGCCGAAGTTGCCGACCTGATTTTTTCCGCCCATATGCTCATGCTCCGGGATGACAAGTTTTCCGGAGCCATGCAGGAGGCCATCGAGAGCGGGTCCAGCTCGGAGGAAGCCATACAGAGCGTGGTGAACCGCTACGTCGAACTGTTTTCCTCCCAGTCCAATCCGCGGATTCAGGAGAAAACCCAGGACGTCCTCGACCTGGGCCACCGGCTTATCCGGAATCTCGAATCCGACTCGGTTGCGATACGCCGGGATTTCTCCGGGCAGATTATCGTCGCCGCCGACATTTTCCCCTCGGAGATTGTGAAATTCGCCGCGGAAAAGGCCGAAGGCCTGGTAATGCTCGGCGGCGGCCAGACGGCCCATGTGGCCCTTCTGGCCAGGAGCCTGAATCTGCCGACGATTTTCGTCAAAGAGACGGCGATCCTGGATCTGGAAGATGATGTTCCCCTGATTATCGATGTGGATGCGGGAAAACTCTTTATCAAACCCGCGGCTGCGGTGGAGGAACAATACAAGCAGATCCGCCGGGATTATATGCGCCGGTCGGCGGTGGTCATCGATATTCCCGAACGCTGTCAGACAAAAGACGGGACCCGGGTGTCCATCCTGGCGAACGTGAACCTGGTGCAGGATGTGAAATTTGCCGTGGAGCAGAAGGCCGAAGGCATCGGTCTGTACCGCAGCGAGTTTCCCTTCCTGGTGCGCAACGATTTTCCCTCGGAGGAAGACCAGACCAGCATCTACCGCAGGGTTTTGGAGCCGATGGGAAAAAAGGAAGTGATTTTCCGGACCCTGGACGTGGGGGGCGACAAGCTCATCGGCTACAACGCTGAACATCGGGAGGCGAATCCCTTCCTGGGATACCGCGGGATCCGCTTTTCCCTGGGTAACCATGAGATCTTCCTTGAACAAATCCGGGCCATTCTCCGGGCCGGTCTGGGAAGCAATGTGGGAATCATGTTCCCCATGATCAGCAGCCTGGAGGAGTACCAGGATGCCCGGGACATGGTGTATCGGGCCATGGAAGATCTGAGACGCGACCGAATCGAGTTCAACGAATCCCCCCGCCTGGGGGCAATGATCGAACTCCCGGCGGCGGCGGAAATCGCCGGCGAGCTGGCAGAGGAGAGCGATTTCCTTTCCATAGGCACCAATGACCTGATCATGTATCTGTTGGCGGTGGACCGAACCAACGAGAAGGTCGAAAACATGTACCGGCCCTATCATCCGGCGGTTCTCCGGGTCATTAACCGTATAACCGAGAACGTGGGGGCGAAAATCAGCGAACTGTCGGTCTGCGGCGAGGCCGGAGCCGATCCGGCGCTGCTGCCGTTCCTCCTTGGGCGGGGCATCCGCAAGATATCCGTGGACCCGAAGAAGATCTCAGACATCAAGACCCTGGTATCCGATCAGCTGCACCTTCGGGCCGAGCAGCTTTCCAAGGAGATGC
>CAWZYW010000762.1:0-1574 GCA_963966255.1 uncultured Salinispira sp.
ACAGCTACCTGGGTTACCGGGTTTTCGACACCCTCGGCGAAACCATCGTATTGCTGGTGGCGGTGAGCGGCACCATCGGCATCATCGCCCACGCCGGCGGCACCCTTGCCCGGGGCTATGAAGATCGCAGCCCCGTGGCCGGCGCAGACCCCGGCGCTGAAGGGAGCCCGGCGCCGCCGAGACGGCTGCGGACGGTGTTGCTCGAGGTGGTCACCGGCAAGCTTGGACCCATCGTGCTGATCTTCGGTCTGTATGTGATGCTTTACGGCCATCTGTCCCCCGGGGGAGGGTTTCAGGGCGGAGTGGTAATCGCGTCCGGCATCGTTTTCCTGGCCTTGGGCGGCCGGGTAGGGGCAAGCACCCGGCTCATCGAGCCACGGGTGCTATCCACCCTGGAAACCTCGGGATTCCTGCTGCTGGTACTGGCATCGCTGGTGGGCATTCCCGCCGGCAGCGGCTTTTTTTCCAATGTCATGACCCTTATCGGATTGCCTCCGGTGGCCTTTATTATCATGCTGAACGCCGTCATCGGCATCAAGGTCGGGGCGGGCATAGGATTCATGTGCATCGCCATGCTCGGGAGGGTGAGCGAATGATCGAACGCCTTCTGCTCGGAGTGATATTCCTCATCGGTTTCACCGGCATCGTGGCGCATCGCAACATCATCAAGAAAATTTACGGGCTGACGATCATCAACACCGCGTCGGTGATCCTCTTTATCCTCGGGGGCGCCGAGGTCGGGACCGATTCGCCGATTCTATCTGAAGGGGTTATGGCCATCGTGGATCCGGTTCCCCAGGCGCTGATGCTCACCGCCATCGTCATCGGCGTGTGCATCACCGCCCTTGCCCTGGCTTTGGCATATCGGCTGTACGGCCTGACCGGAAGCTTCGATATCGACGAGATCTATGATTCAATCAGTCGCAGGGAAGATGCCGATGAGCAGCGCTGATCTGGTGTTCGCCCTGGTGGCCTTTCCGCTATTGGGAGCCGCCCTGGCCCTTATGGCCAAATCCTTTCCATCAGCTTCTCCTGTCGGCCGGGTTCTGGAAGCCGTCGGCGCATTCGTCGGCCTGGCCCTTCCCTGGGCGGTGCTGGCCCTGAGCCTGGATGACATGCTTGCCGGCGTTGCGTACCGGGGAATTATCGGCGGGTGGAATCCCTCGGTGGGCATTGCCTACCGTTTCGACGGCCTGGCATGGATGCTTTCGCTGCTGGGATACGCCCTTGCCGGGGCCGCCTATATCTACACCCTTGGCAAAGGTCCCCGGGGACCGGCATTCACCGCCATTTTCCTGATTCAGACCGCAGCCCTGGCAGCCACGTCCATGACTGCCGATCTGTTCAACCTGTTCGTATGCCTGGAAATTCTCGGCATCGCCTCCTACGTCCTGGTAGCATCTTCCCGGAAGCCCGGGGCCTATCTGGCGGCCTTCTCATATCTTATGGTCAGCGCCACGGCGATGATTTTTTTCCTGTTGGGCATATACGGTTTTTACCGCCTCACCGGCTCCCTCTCCTACGAGGGCATCCGGACAGGCCTGGCCGCCCTTCCCGACGGCGGGGGGCTGGGC
>CAWZYW010000763.1:0-1574 GCA_963966255.1 uncultured Salinispira sp.
CTGCTCACCAGCGAAGGGAGAAATCGGGGCCCCCGGCGGCTCAATCCGCTGAGCGACGAAGGCTTTTCAGCGGAAATTGTCACGATAATCAGGTTTTAATGTTTGCCTTTCACAAGGAGTGAATATGAGTGAGTTGTTAACCAGCGGAAATATCATTCTCGCGTTGATCGTCTTTCTATCGGTGACCGGTGTGGGAATTATTATAGAGCGGCTGCTGTATTTCCGCCGGAGCAAGGCCGATGAGGATCGGCTTCTGGGGCGGATCCGCCAGAGTATCGAGAAAGGCTTTTACGATGAGGCCCTGTCCATCTGCGAGCAAAATCCCGGCCCCTTGAGTGATTTAATGAAGGTGGGCATCGAATACCGGCATTATTCGCCTGAGGTTATCCACGATCTCGTCTCCGACGCTGCAAATCTGGAAGTGCCTAAAATGGAGAGAAACATCGCCCTGCTTGGCACCATCGCGCATATCACCCCCCTGCTGGGACTCCTGGGAACCGTAACCGGGAACATCCAGGCTTTCGGGGTTCTCTCGAATTTCGGCGCCGCGGCCGATCCCTCGCTTCTGGCCGGTGGCATCGCCGAGGCTCTGGTCACCACCGCGGCGGGCATCGTAGCGGCCATCCCCGCCATCGCATTTTACAACCAGCTGGTAAGCAAGGTGAATCACAATCTCATTCGCCTGGAAAACCGGGTAAGCGAACTGGTGGTGCTTTTGAAGGGTGGCGTGGGAACCCGGAACGGGGGCTGATATGAAATTCCGCCGTCAGCTTAAGCCGCAGGTTCAACCGGACCTCGTGCCGATGATCGATATCGTGTTCCAGCTCGTGGTGTTTTTTATGGTTTCCAGCACCTTTGTGGTGGCGCCGGGCATCGGTCTTGCCCTGCCCGAATCCACTACCGAGGAGCAGGTCAGCATGGACCTGGTGCAGGTCACGGTTGCCCGGGACGGAACGCTCTATTTCCAGGAGGAAGCCGTCGACGCCCAGGGCCTGGCCCTTTTCCTTTCGGGGCTCAGCGAAAGTCAGAAGCAGCGGGTCATCCTCCAGGGTGAAGCCGATGTGCCGCTGCAGGACGTGATTTCCGTTTTGGACATACTAAGAGCCCAGGGGATTCAGAACGCCAGTATCCTGGCGAAAAATCCCGCGCCCCGGCCGGATCCCGAGGAGGAAGGCGGCCAATGAGCATGAGCCGACGGGAAATATCATCCGTATCCCTCTCCATGGCGATTTCGGTGGCCATCCATATGATCATACTGACGGTGGTGTGGGTGATTCTCCTCCAGACTCCAGAGCCCGAACTCGATCTTCGCCTTGAGGTGGTCCTGAATCCCCCGCCGGCATCACAGTCCCCGGTGACCGATACCCAAAGCACTGCCCCTGAGCCAGATTCAGCGGAGCCGAGCCCGGCCTCGGAACCCGCTGCCGAATCGCAGTCACCTGCGCCGTCCCCGCAGCCCGAATCCGCCGCTGCGCCTCCATCCCGGACCGCCCCGGCGCAGCCCACTCCGGCCCCCAGCCCCAGTCCTGCGGTCCCGGAAAACCCCGCGCCGGCGGAACCGGACTATGCGGTGC
>CAWZYW010000764.1:0-1573 GCA_963966255.1 uncultured Salinispira sp.
TTTTTTTTTAAACGAAGAGACCGCCTTCGTATTCCATCCGCGTTCTGGGGGGCTCGAAGAGTTGTATAAGAGCCATGGGAAGGCCGCCCTCCGCCGTCTCGGCGCGGCGGTTCTTCTTTCATAAATACCGCCATAACCGCGATGATCAGTACCATTGCCGCGAGCATCAGGGACGCGTTGCCGTAGCTGCCGGCGATGCTCAGGCTGAGGGATAAGGCGATGGGTCCCAGGGCAGAGCCGGCAACCAGAATCCCCATGGCGAATCCCGAAATGGCGCCCAGGTGTTTCGTACCGTAAAAGCGGGGCCAGACCAGGGTGGTAAGGGCATTGAAGGTGCCTCCGGACATACCGTTGCCCAGGATGATCAGCGCCGGGAATAGAAACCCCGGTCGCAGAAGAGATACCGAAATCATCGCCAATAGAAGACCCGCGGCCATGATCAGCAGGATCCACTTCAATTTAATGTGATCGGATATCGCGCTGATTGCGATGTTCAGAATCACGGAAATGATGCTCACCGGAATAAAAATTCCCAGCGCGAGCTCCCGGCTGATTCCCGCCTCGCCGAAGATGCTGACGACGTGAAAGGTGAAGCCGGTGACGTACAGGGAGGCCAATCCGAGAATCAATCCGTACACCCAGAATCGCAGGCTCCTCAGCGCATAGGGCAGATCCCGATCCTCGGCGAAATGTTGGGTGGTGATCTGTTTCTTATCGTTTTTCTCCGTCTCCGGATCAATGCCGTCCTGATGAAGCCCGATTGACTCCGGGCTTTCCCGGACTACCAGGGCGTACATGGCGCTGCTGATCACCAGGATAACCACGCCGCTGATCCGCCATGCCCCCTTCCAGCCGGCGGCATCGATGAGCAGATCGTAGAGCGCCGGGGCGGCGTTGAAGCCGAAGCTCACGAAGGTTCCCACGATGGCACTGACCAGACCCCGCCGCCGGGTGAACCAGCGCATCGGCAGGTTGCGGCTGACCAGGGTCAGAGATCCCTGGCCCAGGAATCGAAGCAGGAAAAAGCCGACGCTCATCAGGATCATCGCCACCAGACCCCGTGGGAGAGCCGTCAGCCATGCTGAAACCCCGGCAACTGCGCGGTCGATAAATGAAAGGAGAATCAGCACGGCGCCCAGCATCAGGGAAACGATTACCCCGTACTTCCGGCTGCCCCAGCGGTCCAGAAGGATGCCGCTGAACGACAGGATTGCGGCGCTGGAAAGGGTGCCGATCATGTAGGCCAGACTTAACTGATCCCGGCTCAGGCCCAGGGCCTCGATAAGGAAATCGGTGAATACCGAAACGCCGATGGTCTGTCCAGGGATGCTGAAGAGCATGCCCAGGCTTCCTGCTGCGACGATAATCCATCCGTAGAAAAACGGCAGGCGGTGATAGATGCGTGTTTTTGAAATCATCGCCCGATTCTATCGCGAATCATCGGGCTTATGATAGTCACATCCGGAACTGGAGCCGTCGGCGCAGGTCGAAGAGCCGGTATTTCACCGTACCCTCCGGGACGTTGAGGATTGATGAGATTTCGGCGATGGGACGGCGTTCTTCGTAGAACAGC
>CAWZYW010000765.1:0-1569 GCA_963966255.1 uncultured Salinispira sp.
AGACAAAGGAACTCAGGGGGCTGGTGGCATCTTTTGTGCTGCGTTGCAACGACTGCATCCTGTACCACATTCTTCAAGCGAGGAAATGCGGCGTCAGTACCGAGGAATTCACCGAGGCATGCGACATTGCATTGATTGTCGGCGGTTCAATCGTTATTCCCCATCTGAGGGAGGCCTACGGTCACTGGGCAGAAAGTGAGAAAATGGAATCAACGGGGGAAGGCCTGCCGGGGATGTAATCGGGAAAAAATCCGGACAACCCCCGATTAGATTCCATCCCGATATCCGGCACTAATTAATCTGATCTGCCATCCGGTCGAGCTGGCGGAACACCTCGTGATCGGCATCGAATACCCGGGAAAAATGCATTCGGGCAGCTTCCATGGCCTGCCTTGCTCCGTCAAGATCATCCAACGCCTCCCGCGCGATGGTCAGGTGGAAGAAAATGTTCCCCCGGACTTCATCCTGGGTGTGTTTTTCAAGCAACCCTTCGAACAATTCTGCCAGTTCTGGGAAATAGCCGTACTCTCCGTATGTCTGGATAAACGAGCTGGGAACCGAAGGGTTGGTCGGATACATTTCGAAAAAACGCACTGCGTTCTCCCCGGCGGCTTCGGGATTATCCTGCCGTAAATAGAGCCAGATCAACTGCTGGGGAAAGCGATAGAGGGTCGGCTCCAGATCCCGGGCCTGCAGGGTGTACTCAATGCCTCGATCCCATAACTCAAGTTCTATTGCCATGACCGATGCCAGGCCGTAAGAATCCGCGCGATAAAACGTGTCGCGATAGAGTTCCGCCGCGATCAGAGCCTGCTCCAGCGCCCGTTCCGCTTCGCCGGTGTAGTACAAACTGATGGCATAATTGTGATGGTATGACGGGTCGTCATTATCGATTTCCAAGGCCCGTTCGAACTGGCCGCGGGCCAGTGGATAATCCCTGGAATGCAGCGCCAGCTCACCCAGTACCTGATGAAGCCGGAGCACCGAGTAACCCAAGGATTCGGCGCGCATAAGCCCGGACATGGCCCGCCGGATCAGTTCCTCGTTGCTGATCAGCCACTGACCGTTGTATTTCTGCAGCACCTCGGCGTAGTAAATACCCAGCCAGAAATACAGTTCCGGATTCTCCGGATCATCTTCGATTGCTTCCTGCAGGGCTTCATCGGGCTTGTACACCAGATAGCGATAGCTCCCTTCCCGGCCCCGGTGCTCCATGATGTCCTGGTCGGCGGGAATATCTTTCAGTGCGAACATCTGATGCATGATGCTCAGGACGAAGTAATCCAGCAGGAGTTCGCATTGGAGAATCACCCGGTCGGAGGAGCTGATGGTATTCATCGCTTCCGGCTCTTGCAGGTAGTTGTATGCACTTTGATATGAATGTTCTTCGGTCAGTTGCCTGAAGCGCTGGATGTGCGGATTGTCTTCATCGACGGAATACAAGGCCGGGGAAACCATCAAAAGGATAAGGAAAACCAGCAACGCACTCCGTTTTTTTTGGATCGCTTTCATAGTTAGGGCCTCCTGAAAAAACCCTATGCTGCCATTTTACTATACCCCAATCCCCCG
>CAWZYW010000766.1:0-1562 GCA_963966255.1 uncultured Salinispira sp.
GGTGCGCATCTCCCTGCTGCCCGCGGGGGTCTTTTTCGTGGTTCAGGGTTTTTTCGGAGCCATCAACCGGACCCGGTACATCATGTGGTCGGGAATCATTTCGAACGGGGTGAACATCGCTCTGAATTATGTGCTGATTTTCGGCATGTTCGGCTTTCCCGCCATGGGAATCCGGGGCGCTGCCCTGGGTACGGCACTCTCGATTATTATCGCCTTCGTTTACCTGCTGGTCATCCTGTTTCGCCGGGGGTACGTGAAGCAGTACCGGCTCTTCACCTTCCGGCATCTGCGCGGACGGCTTCAGAGGGACATCATAAATGTCGCGATTAATCCCGGCGTCCAGAATATCATCGCCCTGGCCATCTTCCTGGTGTATCAGACCATCATCGAGGATTACTCGCCGGTGCTGCTTGCGGCGACCCACACGGCTTTCTCCTACTTCCGGCTGAACAAAACCGTCATCGGGGGCTTCGCCAGGAGCGCGGGAATCCTCACGGGCAACGCCCTGGGCCGGGGCGACCGGGAAGGGGCCCTGTGCGCGACCAGGGCATCGGGTATGGTGGCCGCCGCGGTGGCGGTGGCCGTCGCCCTGCTGACCCTGCTGTTGAGACGGGTGATCGGCGGCTTCTTCTCCTCCGATCCGGCGACCATCGAGGCCATCGCCCGCGCCCTGCTGTTTTTTATACCCTTCTTTTTCATCGAGGCCCTGGGCTACGCCTTCGAAATGGTATTCATTTCCAACGGTTACGGCCGCTGGGTCCTGTTCAGCGAGTTTTTCAACAACGTTCTGTTTATATTGCTGGCCACCCTGCTGGTGCGGTATCTCTTTCCCGAAACCATCGTCTACGCCTGGCTGACCTTCGGACTGTATCAGATCGGTCATGCCAGCCTCATGATTATCGGGTATGTCCGCCGCCGCTGGCTCGATGTGGAAGTGGACAGCGAGGGTTCGGGTCCCGAATCCCGGCTATGGCGTCGCCGAGGCGGCAGAGGAGAAGACATGAGCAATACGGTACTTGGGCTGCTGCACGATGCGGCGGCCCGGCATCCAGAACGGGCGTATCTGAAGGCGAAAGCCGACGACGGATGGAATGCGGTGAGCTTCTCCCGGGCCGAAACCCGGTCCGACGAGTTGGCAGCAGCCTTGTTATCTGGAGGCATTCAGGCCGGCGACCGGGCGGTGATTCTTTCCGAGGGTAGGCCCGAATGGATCCTCGCAGAACTGGGCCTGCTCAAGGCCCGGGGAGTGGCCGTGCCCCTGTCGATACAGCTGGTTCCCGAAGAAATCAGTTTTCGGGTGAATCATTCGGGATCTTCGTTGATTTTTACCAGCCGCAATTTGCTTCCCAAGGTGCTGGAGGCATGGCCCGATCTGGAAGTTAAGCCCCGACTGATCCTCTTCGATATGCCGGGCGATAGCGCCACAGCCGGTCTGTCGGAACTCGGCCTTACTCAGGGAGAACACTGGGTAGGTTATTCGGAGCTGGAGGATTCCGGCAGGCGGCGTCTTGCAGAAGAGGCCGACGCGGTTGCCAAAATGGAATCCGCAATCGATCCGGAAG
>CAWZYW010000767.1:0-1557 GCA_963966255.1 uncultured Salinispira sp.
AGCTCCGTCCGCAGGCGGGACAGGGTGTTCAGAATCCGGGCCTGGATCGACACATCGAGACTGGCCACCGGCTCGTCAAGGAGCAGAACCCTGGGTTCCACCGCGAGAGCCCGGGCAATCAGCAGGCGCTGGCGCTGACCGCCGGAAAGCTGCCCCGGCAGGGATTCCAGATGCCCCAGATCGAGGCCGCAGATATCCAGTATGCGGGCTACCCGCTCATCAAGCTCAGCAGGCGGGGTTTCCGCCCGGCTCAGGATATCAGTCAGGGTCCGGCGGACCGAAAACCCCGGCGGCAGACTGTTTCCCGTTCCCTGGGGAACCAGCTGGATCTGACGCCATAAATCGGAACCCCGGTTCCGGTATGCTGCGCCTGCGACGCGAATCACCCTGCCGCCATAGCTGATCCGGCCGCTCTGCAAAGGTACCAGTCCCATGATCGCCCGGGCGAGACTGGTCTTCCCCGAGCCCGATTGCCCAAGCAGGGACAGCACCTCTCCGGGACGCAGATCAAGGCTCACCTCATCCAGGACCCGGTGGACGGTCTGCCCGACTCCGCCGAATCCTCCGCTGCGATACTGTATTCCGACTTGTTCCAGGCTTAGCAATGGCGCATCATTCATCAGGTGATTCCTTTCCCAACTCCGGCGGCGAAGAAACGGAAGATACCTTAAGCGGATGAAAACAGCGGTACATCAGGTCGCCTTCGCCGACAGGCGGCGGGAGGGCTCGCACGCAGTCGGCATCGGCCCGACCGCAACGGGGAGCATAGGGACATCCTGGAAAGAATTTGCCCGCGGGGGGAATATCCCCTGGGATCTCCGGCAACATCCCGCCCCTATCCCGCAGGGAAGGATGGCTGAGCATCAGGTCCCGGGAATACGGATGCCGGGGAGCAGCGAAAAAATCCCGGGAAGACGCGAGTTCCACGAGCCTTCCGGCGTACAGGACCGCCACCCGATGGGCCAGATGCTCGACGGTCTTCAAATCATGAGAAATATATACCATGCTCCGCCGACTCCCCTCGATGGTTCGGCGAAACAGTTCGAGAATTTCCCCGGCCGTGGCCACGTCAAGGGCGGTAAGAGCTTCATCTGCGATAATTACATCAGGATCGGCAGCCAGTACTGCGGCGATGACCAATCGTTGCTGCATTCCCCCCGACAGTTCATGGGGAAAACTGCGAAGAAACCGTTGATCCGACGGAAGGCTCACCTTTTCCAACAGGGACAGCGCACTGGTGTTTCCGAAAAGCGGAGAATACCGCAGAATTTCGCGCAACAGCTGCACCACCCGAAGGCCGGGATTGAGATACTGCTTTGGATCCTGGAAAATCATGGCGATGCGGATCGGCCTGGCATCCTCCCCGGACAGGTCGATGCTCCCGCCGGGAACCTGTAAATGGCCCTCCGGGTCGAATCCGCCGACCGGGGGCAGCAATCCTGCCAGGGATTTCATCAACAGGGTCTTTCCCGCACCGCTTTCGCCGACCAGGCCCAGGATTTCTCCGGCGCGCAGGTCCAGGTCGATGTCCCTCAGGATATCCACCTCACCCCGGTC
>CAWZYW010000768.1:0-1550 GCA_963966255.1 uncultured Salinispira sp.
CAGCAAAGATCAAGGGAAGACCGTAGCGGTATGCCGTGCGGAAATACCACGGAAAAAAGACGATGTTGAAGCTCGCGTATATGATCAACACCGCGCCGAAGAAGGCCGGATTCACATCCATGACGAAGTTGCCTTTGCCGTATAGCATGATGTGAATCGCCGCCACGATCCCTCCGAATCCCAGGTGCATCAATTCCAGAACGATGAACGATAGTACCTTCGAGTAAGCGATGGATTTTTTGGATACCGGCAGGCTGGACAGAAACGCCTGGTCCAGCTGGGCTATGTATCCCGAGAAAATCTGGGGAGCCGAAATCCAGAAAAAATACAGGAATACGATGGTGAAGATCCAGTTCGGAATAAGGAACAGCAGGGAAAGCATAAATGGCATAATCAGGGAAAAAAACGGATGAATGCTCAGAGTCAGCTCTTTATACAACAGGTTTTTCATATGATGTTCCCCCGTTCGGCAAAGAAAATAATGATATCGTCGATGCTGGGTTTGCCGGTGCTGATGCCTTCACCAGCGTGAATATCAGCCGATTTAGCCAGGCCGGTAAAACCGAATGCATTGGTTTTGTACGCGATCAGCCTATCTTCGATCCTGGCGAGATCATCCTGGCTGCCATTCACCAGGCGGTAGTTGTCCATGAGGTCATCCTTCTGTGCGCTCTCGATGATGCGCCCGTTCTGTATGAAGGTGATATAATCGGCGCATTTCTCGAGGTCGCTGGTTATATGGGTTGAGTACAGGATGCTGACCTCGGCCTCCGCAACCAGGGATTGGAACACCCCCAGCAGGGTGTCCCGGGCTACCGGGTCCAGCCCCGAAGTCGGCTCGTCGAGAATCAGCAGCCGGGCGTGGTGGGATAGAGCCAGGGCTATGGAGTACTTCATGCCCATGCCTTTCGAGAGCTGGTCCAGCCGCTTGTCTTCATCGAGATTGAATTTACCCATGTATTCCCGGTATACCTCGTGATCCCAATGGCTGAAAAACCGCCGATACACCCGGGTGATGTCCTTGAGCTTTTTCTTGGGATAGAATGTTTCTCCGGAGACGTACCCGATATCATGCTTGATTTCCAGTTCATGCTCATCGAGATCCTTGCCGAAGATCGTGACGCTTCCCCCGTCACGGCTGATGATATTGAGGATCGATTTGATTGTGGTGGTTTTGCCGGCACCGTTTTCGCCGACGAAACCCATGATGTACCCCTTCGGGATCCGAAATGAGACGGAATCGAGGGTGAACGAGGGATATTCTTTTCGAACATCGGAAACGATCAGTGAGTCCATGGGCCCTCCTGTGGTCTTAGTGTGTATGCCAAACATACACACTAAGACCACCGTTGTCAAGATATTTCCGGCGAATATCTGCTCAAAGGCCGATGGGGAACGCAGTGAGTTCCGGTGGAAGAAAAAAGCCTGCCGGATCGGCAGGCTTCTATTGAATCAGTAGTTCTCTTTTTTTAGTTCGAAATATGCCTTCGGATGAAAACATGCGGGACATTTTTCCGGGGCGCTGGCTTCGCTGTGAATATAACCGCAGT
>CAWZYW010000769.1:0-1546 GCA_963966255.1 uncultured Salinispira sp.
GTCCTGGGGGGCGGGCCCATCGGTATCGAACTGTCCCAGGCTATGGCCCGCCTGGGGGTCAGCGTCGATCTGGTGGAAATGATGGACCGTATCATGCCCCGGGAGGAGGCGGACCTCACCGCCCCCCTGGAGAAACTCATCGCTGACGAAGGGGTGAACATCCTCACCGGAACCACCGCCAAGCGGGCCGAGAAAAGCGGCGAGGGCATCCGGCTGCATTGTGTCACCAGCGACGGCTCCGAGCTCCAGATAAAGGCCGATGCAATCCTGGTGGCAGTGGGCCGGAAGGCCAATGTGGACGGTCTCAACCTCGAAGCCGCCGGCGTGAAATACAGCAGGAAGGGCATCGAGGTAAACGCGAAGATGCGCACCAGTGCAAAGAACATCTACGCGGTGGGCGATGTTGCCGGCCCCTGGCTGTTTTCCCATATGGCCAACGCCCAGGGAATCCAGGCGGTGCAGAACGCCCTGCTGCCCATCTCCCGCCCGGTGAGCTCCGAGGTGCCGGTATGGGTGACCTACACCCAACCGGAGCTGGCCCGGGCGGGTCTCAGCGAACAGGAAGCCCGGGATCGCTACGGAAAAGGCGTGCGGGTGTACGAGTTCGATATGAACCAGCTGGACCGGACCCGAACCGGCGGACCGAGCATAGAGCGGCTCAAACTGATTCTCGACCGAAAGGGAAAGATCCTGGGTTCGAGCATCCTTGCCGACCGGGCCGGAGAGATGATCGGCGAAATTCAGGTCATCCGGAAGCTCGGGGCCAATTTCGGCAAGCTGGCGGGCATCATCCACCCCTACCCCAGTTACGGCGAAGCCTTTCAGAAACTGGGTAAAAAGGTCCTGGTGGATAATCTGCTGAACCACCCGCTGGTGAAGCTCTTCAGGAAATAGCGAATGATAAGAGAAGACCTGAAGCTGGAAAATCAGCTCTGCTTCCGGGTCCATCGGCTCTCGCGGATGTTCATAAGCCTCTATCAGCCGCTGATGACCAGGCTGGGCATCACCTATCCTCAGTATCTGGTACTGCTCGCCCTGTGGGAAAGCGATGCCCTGGATTACCAGCAGCTGGCCGAACGTCTGGGATACAGCACCGGCACACTCACGCCGGTGATCCAGCGTCTTGAGCAGATGAAACTGGTCAGGCGGAAAAAGCATCCGGCGGACCGCCGCAAGACCTGCGTGGAACTCACTCAGGGAGGCTTGTCCATAAAGGCCGAGGTGGAGACCATGGCCGACCGGTTTAGCGACGGGGGCCTTTTGGCCGGGAGGGAAAGCATTGAAGAATATAAAAAGTGCATGGATACCCTCAGTGCCGACCTTTCCAAGGTCGCTAAAGAAAATTCCAATCGGAAAAGCACCGAAGAAAACAGGAGAAATAAATGATCGCCGTTTACATCATCGCCGGCTTGCTGGCTTTTATGATTATCAGCTCAGCCATTCAGAACAATCGGACCCCGGGTAATTTAGGAATCGGAGACGACGGCCGACTGGCCCCCATGCCCGGGAGTCCCAATGCTGTCGCTTATACACATCTGACGCTGCC
>CAWZYW010000770.1:0-1543 GCA_963966255.1 uncultured Salinispira sp.
GAGATGTGTATAAGAGACAGCCCATACGCCGGGGCTGTTTTTCCACACCGCCAGCGCAGCGTCTATGTCATTTACTCCCATGGCCTCGATTCGCAGCCCCGACTGCCAGAGCATCAGCAGATCGTCATCCCGTTCTTCCAGGATATCAAAGCCAAGTTTGCGGTACAGTGCGGCGGCACGGTGATTTTCCTTTTCCACACTGAGACTCATGGCGGCCCGGGGAACCTCACCGGCGAAAGCCGCCCGAAGGATTTCGCGCTGGGCGGACCGGAGGAGCAGTGCGCCCAAGCCGCCGTTGCGGACCGAAGGGTCGAGGGCGATTCCCAGTTCGGGAACATTCTCATCGACGAAGCCGTAGGAATGATAGTCCTCTTTCCAGAATCGCCAGAAGATCCCGCCCCGAAAGCTCCCGTCTTCCGGATCCCATGCGCCGATCCCCGCGTCGCCGGAACGCTTTCCCCAGTCGTCGATGATGTACCTGAGTTCAGGTGGAACCTCCGCAACCGGAGCGGTCGATCGCCACTGGAAGGCCCATGAGAGAATGCTCTCCACAGCCTTGAAATCTTTCATGTCGAGTTGTCGAAAACTGGGAGAATTCATTTGACCTCAGAAAATACATAGCCTATCATGTTGACCTCAGAATTATATTATGGGGGTACTCTATGCGCAAATGGGCTGCGGCAGCTGGAATGCTGCTGATCCTTTTGATATCCGTGATTTCCTGTGGTGGAAACGTTTCCCTTGAGGCCGAACCCGGGACCATCGAGGTAAAAGGCCATCCGGCCATGCCTCGGGTTGCTGAGGTGGCCGAACAGGTTGATCCAGCAGATGATGAAATCGTCATTTATTACTACCGGGCCGATGAGGACTACGAACCCTGGGGTTTCTGGCTCTGGGCTCCCGGCGAAGGCGATGGTTCGCTGAACTATGATTTCAGTCAGAACCTGGAAGTTGTCGACGGCGTGGCTTTCCTGAAGTTCAAGGCCGACGGTTCCGATATCGGTCAGAGCCCTGTAAACAACGCCGGCGAGATCGGCTTTATCCGAAGGGCCGATGCCGGATGGGACGGACAGACCCGGGACTTTGTATGGGCCGTGGGATCCAAAGGCAACGAAGTGGTTCTGTTTGAGGATACCCTCGAACCCACCGCCATCGGCGAATACGTGCCGGAATTCCGGGCGGTAATCGCCGACGAACCTAATCTGATCAAGGTGAGCCTTTCGGGCAAGCATGCCCTCACCGCCGAGCCCGATGACAACGGCTTCACCGTCACTGACGATCAGGGCAACCTGGTGGAGATCACCGACGTGGTCAACATGCGTTCGGTGAATGACCGCAGCAAAAACTACACTTCCAACATCTTCGTCCGGCTGGGGGCCGATCTGGATCCCGCCCGTACCTATGAAATTAACCATCCCGAATACCTGGCACCCGAGCGGGTCGATATTTCCGCCCTGGTGCTGGCGGCCATCGACAGCATCACTCCCGACGAGGACTATCAGCTCGGAGCTATTTACGCCTGTCTCTTATACACATCTCCGAG
>CAWZYW010000771.1:0-1539 GCA_963966255.1 uncultured Salinispira sp.
TCGAACAGCGGAAAGGGATACACTCCGCCGGCCCACGCGCCATCCCTACTGGTCACACAGATCAGGGCCGACGGTTTTTTCCGTTCCAGTAATTGATACATTCGCTGATGCTCTTCCGGATTATAGAACACGAAATTTTTCGGCATGGGCTGTTCCCGGGTCAGTTCGTTTCGCAAAACCGCGATGGCACCCTCGATGTCGGCTTGCTCCAACTGGGCCGGGGTATCGATCACTGCCAGCCGGGCGGTTCCATCGAAGGACAGGGTGTAGGGGCTGGACCGCAGGGGTACGGAACGGTCGACAAGGCGGAGGACCGCCCCTTCCTGCTCCCAATCGATGGCGCTGAGCTGCTGATCGGTGATTTCCCAGCCGAAACCGCTGAGGATGCTGCTGACCTATGAGCTTGCTTCGCGGTTTCCGGAATTGCCTAGGCTTCTGTCTCCGATATTCACGCAAAGATGACAAAGATATTCTCCGGCTCTATCACGCAGATCCACAATAAGCGACTTCCCGAAGTGTTTAAACGCAGATACAAAAATACATTCAGCAGCTCGGTCGCACTCAAAGATATGCGGGGCGAGGGTTCGTGCAGCGCTTGTTATTCGAGGCTGAGCCGTACCACCGTCTCGCCGTCTTCTTCCAGACCGGTTTCTTCGAAACCAAGCTCCCGATAGAAATCCCGGGCCTGGGAATTATCGGGTACGTAGCTGGTAAACAGCTCGGTGGCATTCGGCAGGCTGCGGACGAACTCGACCACCTGCTCCATGGCAGCGCGACCGTAGCCCTTGTGCTGGAACTGCTCATCGATCATGAGCCGCCAAAGGAAATACTCCGGTTTTTTCGGTTTGAGGGAGAGCATCACGAAGCCCACCGGAGCGTCACCGGCATAAATCGCCCGGAACCAGGCTTCGTGGGAAAAGTGGGCCTGGGCGATGGAAACGGCGTTCGGTGCGACGAAACGCTCCTGATCTTTCGCTACTTTTAAGTCGAGGATCGATTTCAGGGTGTCCTCTGTAATTTCCTGCAAGGTGATCTGTTCGTTCATTTGTGCCTCTCACCTCCATTATATCTTCAAGACGACAGGAGAAAAGGACTTTTTTTTAAAATTACCGTTTTACCCGCGCATTGCCCTGCCAGATGCTCCAGACCTGCTCTTCATCGGCGGGTTGGCCGTAATCGGTGAGCATGGTTGCCGCCAGGGCCCCGGAGGCCCAGCCGAACTGCAGCCATTTCTCCGGTTCCCAGCCCTTCAGGATTCCGTAGAGCATCCCCCCCACAAAACCGTCGCCTCCGCCGATACGGTCAAGGACGCCGATCTCACGGGGCCGGACTTCGAACCAATCGTTGCCGGATCGGAGGATCCCGCCCCAGAGGTGAAGGTTGGCGGAAACCACCTGTCGCAGGGTGGTGGCGAATACCGAAGTTCCGGGAAACGCGGTTTTCACCCGATTCATCATTTCCTTGAATCCTTCGATCTTCGCAGCGATGTCCTTCCCCCCGGCTTCGGGTCCGGCGATACCCAGGCAGAGCTGGAAATCC
>CAWZYW010000772.1:0-1538 GCA_963966255.1 uncultured Salinispira sp.
GGTCTCGTGGGCTCGGAGATGTGTATAAGAGACAGGTCCGGGGGCATACCTCATGATCTTCAATCAGAATTTTACTGTCCTGATCATCGATGATGCCCAGGATACCATCGATCTGATCCGGGTTATTTTGGAGGATCAGGGCATCGATTGCATCAGCGCCAGGAACGGTGAACGGGGCATTACCATCGCCCGGGAAGGTCAGGTGGACCTGATTCTGCTTGATATCCTCATGCCGGAAACCGACGGCTTCGAGGTCTGCCGCCAGTTAAAATCGGATCCGCAATTGAAGGATATCCCCGTCATCTTTATCACCGCAAAGGGTGACGACGATTCCATCGCCCGCGGTTTCGAACTCGGCGCTCAGGACTATATTTTCAAGCCCTTCAATCGCTACGAAATGCTCAGCCGGGTTCAGGCTCACCTGAGAATCCTGGCTCAGCGGCGGGACTTGAGCACCCTTATCGGCGTAAAGGACCGGGTATTAGCCATTATCTCTCACGAGATCCGCAACCAATTCGCCACGATGATCTCCATTTACGACCTGTTTCGGGAAGACGTGGAGAAATCAGGAAATTCCGCCTTCGGCAGCCATCTGACCCGGATGAACAGCAGCCTGAACGAAACCCAGGACCTTTTCGACAATCTGATAACCTGGTCAAAAAATCAGCGGGGCAAGCTCATACTTACCAGCAGAAAGGTTCATGTCTACAGCGTGATTCAGGAAGTTGAGCACGCCCTTCACTCCAGTCTTGCGCACAAGGAAATCAACCTGAACATACAGGTGGACCCCGGGTTGTTTATCATGACCGATGAACTGCTCGCATCGCTCATATTGCGCAACTTCATCACGAACGCCATAAAATTCAGCTATCGCGGCGGAAGCATCGAGGTGAAAGATCAAAAGCATGAAGCCGGGTTATCTATCCGCGTCATCGATCACGGCATTGGAATCGAACCGGCCATCCGCGAACAACTGTTCGATATCGAAAAAAACCCGACGACCCAGGGCACAGAAAATGAAAAAGGAACCGGCATCGGTCTGATCATCTGCCGTGACTTCGCGGAAACCATCGAAGCGAATCTTGGTTTCGAGTCGGCTCCCGGTGAAGGCGCCGAGTTTTATCTGTCATTTGGACCCGGGGCTATAATCTGTTTCGAATTCCAGCCTGAGGAACCCCGCCAGGGCCGAACCGGTATCATGCAACTCTTCGGCATCGGTGCTGTCTTCGATGGTCAGCTTTGAGTCGACCTTTGGAAAATCATCGGGCAGCCGATCGGCGTCCACCCTCACCTGGAGTTTGTAGATTCCCGGATTCCTTCTGGTCCTGGACTGGATGTCGAATTCAATGCCGGCCATCATGACCCGGGTCAGCGCCTGGAGGGGTATTTCCAGTCGCCTGAGGGGGATGCCGGCGAAACTGTGGACCACCAGGAGCCTGCCATCCCTCGCGGAGAACGCGAAGCGCTTATTTTCCCCGGCATTAAATGCCGTAGCTACGAACACCAGGCCGAACAGGATAATCCCGGCGGTGCTGATG
>CAWZYW010000773.1:0-1522 GCA_963966255.1 uncultured Salinispira sp.
GTGCGTAGGAATGGCGGCGCGGGGAGTGGAGGGGGGCTTAGGCACCCCGTCGTGGTTTATGCCTGCGGGTGATTCTGAAGGGGAAATCGACTAGTGAACCCGCTTGCATTCTGTGCAGCCGATGACGTGGACATGGTCTTTCCTTCCGGGTTTGCGGAAGGTCCGGGCCACCAGGTACCCGTCGTCGGACAGGGTTTTCCGGCACACCGGGCAGGTACGGGGATGTTCGCTCTTCGCGGGCCAGCAGTAGGGGCAGCCGTAGACCTCGGTGTGTATTTCCTCCACCGGCAGGCGGTGACCGTCTGCGCTTCGGCCGCGTTTGCTGTAGTACACCGAGTGGACGGTTTCGCCCTTTCCGATCATCGTTCCGCATACCGGACAGGGACGGCGGCGTTGCTGCCCCGCTTCCGCGGGATCCGGCGCATCACTTCGCCAGGGGATATCGGCCGATCGGCTTTTTTGTGTTCCGTTGCCGAGCCGGACCAGGCTGAGGATCAGTATGATTATCAGTACCGCCAGGGCGGTCATTACCAGATAGGCGCTGCCCACGGGATTGTTCTCCGATGTTTCAGATAGTATAGTCCCCTAAAACATCGGCATCATTGCGGTTTTTCCCGAGCATTGGTAGATAAGCCCCGGTGCGCGGGCAGAAGGAGTTCCCATGGCTGCGTTATACATGGTCGCCACCCCTATCGGAAACCTGAGGGATATCACCCTGAGGGCCCTGGACGTACTCCGGGAGGTGGATGCCATCGCCTGCGAAGACACCCGGCACAGCCTGAAGCTGCTCAACTCCCACGGAATCAAAAAAAGCCTGATTCCCTGCCACGCCCACAATGAGCAGAAGGCCGCTCAGAGGATCTGCGGGATGCTCGACGACGGCAAAAGCGTCGCCTTTATCTCCGATGCGGGAACGCCAGGCATCAGCGATCCGGGATCGGTGCTCGTCAGGGCGGTCCGGGATGCCGGCCATCCGGTAGTCCCGATTCCCGGCCCGTCGGCCATGGCCGCCATCCTGTCGGTCAGCGGGTTCCCGGGAAAACGGGTGATCTTCGAAGGCTTTCTCAGCCCCAAGGGCGGACGGCGGAAAAATCAACTCAAGAATTTGCTGGAACTCGGCGATGCTTTTATTGTGTACGAGTCGCCGTTTCGCATTGCGAAACTGCTGGCGGATCTCGAGCAGCTGTGTGATGAGATCGATGATAATCGCAGGGTCCTCTGCGGACGGGAGCTGACTAAGTCTCACGAGGAACTATTGGAAGGATCGGCGGGTGAAATCCGGGAAAATCTGGAGAATCGGCCGTCGATAAAGGGTGAATTCGCCGTTCTTGTGTCCGGGCCGGTAAAAAGGCCTTAACAATTACGGCAAAATGGCCGATACTTAGTAACGAAGGAAGGATTATCATGAGTATCGAACGTCTTGGTCCATTAGATCCTATATCGACCTATAATAAAAACCAGAAGGCGAACAAGGTCGAGCCCAAGCCCGCCCGGGACTCCATCTCCGTATCCAGCGAAGCGA
>CAWZYW010000774.1:0-1516 GCA_963966255.1 uncultured Salinispira sp.
CCAGCCGGATATAGCCTCCGCGGTCAGCCAGGGCATCCGGAAGCTGGGATGGCAGGGCCGAATCGTCGGGTCGGACCAGGAGAATCAAATTGTCGTCATCCAGGGTGAAGGGGTCGCTGGCGATAAGGCTGGGCAGCACCGATATCGCAACGATAAACAGGGGACCGATCACCGTGCTGATCCAGAACGCCTTGGTCAGGGCCGTGTTGCGGAAATGCTGAATCGCGATGATCATCATATTATAGATCTTATGCTTCATGGTCTTTCTCCCCCAGTAACTCGGAATAAATGGCGTGAAGCGAGGGGCTGCGCTGTTCAAAGCGCTGCACCTTCACCTTGCCCAGCAGGGCCGACAGGATCGCGTCGGTATCAGCGTCGGGATGCAAGGTAAGCTCCCGGGAACGGGGAAAACTGAGCACGGATTTCACCCCCGGCAGATCGGCGAGATCCGGGAAGGCTCCCTCCCCTTCTATATAGAGGGTATTGTTTCCGAGTTCCCGGCGGATATTCGCCAGCGAACCCGACACCTTCTGCCTGCCCTTGTCGATGATGCAGATCCGGTCGCAGATTTTTTCCGCATGGTCCATGATATGGGTGGAGAACAGTACCGTCTTTCCGCGGTTTTTCTGCTCGCCGAGGATTTCAAGCATCAGATTCTGGCTGATGGGGTCCAAACCGCTGAACGGCTCATCAAGTATCAGGAGATCGGGATCGTGGATCAGGGCGATGATGAATTGCAGTTTCTGGGCCATGCCCTTGCTCAGGTCCTCGATCTTCCGTTCGGCGTAATCACCCAGATCGAAGCGCTCGAGCCAGCGGGCGATATCCTGCTTCAGGGACTCGTCCCGGGATCGGCCCTTCAGGCGGGCGAAGTATACCAGGGTCTCTGCGCATTTCATTTTCGGATACAGGCCCCGCTCTTCCGGCAGGTACCCGATGCGCCGGCGGTCCTCGTCGCTGAGTTCCCGGCCTTCGAAGCGGACCGTTCCTTCGTCCGGGGCGATGATATTCAGAATCATGCGGATGGTGGTGGATTTTCCTGCGCCGTTGGGTCCCAGCAGCCCGAAAATCGAACCGGGATCAAGTTCCAGGCTGATGCCGTCCACCGCCCGGACCTCCCCGAAATCCTTGGTGACGTCTTTCAGATGAATCACGAATGTCTCCTCGTTCAGGCCGGCCTGTATCAGCCGGCGACTGCAGATGCGGGGCTATGCTCGGCAGACGGCCGTGTATCGCCCGGAAAACAACTGCTGATGGTACTGTCCGGATGGTTTTTTATTCAAACGGCCTTGATGACCGGAGTTCCAGGACCTATGATATGCCCACGACCCTATGGAACAGTCAATTTTATGGTACGATTTGGAAACATTCGGTACCAACCCCTATCACGACCGTATCGCCCAGTATGCCGCGGTCCGGACCAACTACGCTTTTGAGCCCATCGGCGAGCCCACGGTGCTCTACGCCCGTCCCGCCGACGATTACGTCCCGAACCCCGAAGCCTGCCTGGTTACGG
>CAWZYW010000775.1:0-1513 GCA_963966255.1 uncultured Salinispira sp.
ACAGGTACTATTTCCATCGGTTCTATCCCCATCAACCCGATCTGAACTATCGGAATCCCCGGGTCCTGGAGGAGATGATCGAAGTATTTCTTTACTGGGTGGGCCGGGGTATTCAGGGTTTCCGGGTGGATGCTGCTCCGTACCTCTGGAAGGAAACCGGGACAAGTTCGGAAAATCTGACGGGCACGCATCAGATACTGAAGATCTTCCGGGCCGCCATGGATCAGTTGCCCTGCGATATCCTGCTGCTGGCGGAAGCCTGCCAGCCACCAGTGGACGTGGTGGCCTATTTCGGTGACGGAGATGAATGCCAGGGAGCCTACCATTTTCCGCTGATGCCCCGGCTTTATCGGGCGATGCTGCAGGAGGACCCCTCGGTAATCCAAGACGTTCTCAGCTCCCGGGTAACTCCAGATATTCCCGAAGGCAACCAATGGTTCACGTTTCTGCGCTGCCACGATGAGCTGACCCTGGAAATGGTGAGCCCTGAAGAACGGGAATATCTCCATGGTGAACTCTGCCGACGTCCGGAATGGGATTTCCGCAGCGGCGAGGGGATATCCGCGAGGCTGGCGGAGTTGTTCCCGGACCCGTCCCAGGCCTTGTTCGCCCACTTGCTCCTGCTGGGGCTTCAGGGCAATCCGGTAATTTACTACGGGGACGAGTTCCTGGCGGGGAATAATCAGGAGTATTACGAACGGCAGAGCCGGTATACAGGATACCGGGACAGCCGCAATCTGGTACGCGGTCCCCTGGATTGGGACGGAATCGAACGAAAGCTGAGTGATTCTTCCCCTGGTACCGCCGCTGACGGCTCATTTGAGGAAGCCGCGGCGGTCCGCTGGCATTCGGAGCAATTATCCCGGGCCATACATCTCCGGCTCGAGGCGGGCATATTCGCCGACGGCTGGGGGGAAAGTCTTGCGGTGGTAGGAGATGGCGAAGTTCTGGCGGTAAAAAAAAGGGACGCCGGCGATCACCATCAAGCGCTCCCGGCGTATCAGCTGTTCTACAACTTCAGTGCGAAGCGAAGCCGGAAAATTCGGATAGAATCATTTGAAAGCTATGAATCCTATCTGTATTGGGACGGATCCGTAGGTGCCGGCGTTGACGGAACGCTTTCTGCAAGGGACGGCGAAATGAAACTGCCTCCCCGTTCGGTGCTCTGGTTACGCCGCAGATAAATCCGGCTTTCCCGAACGGTGCTACTCTCGGATCTCTTCAGCCTCAGACAGGTCTTCCAGAAGTTCGATATCTGAGGACGGCTCGTCATTTGCCGCGGTGCGCACGTCATCGATCTCCCGCTCGAGGATCTGGAAATTGCTGATGTTCTGTTGCCCGATGGCGGTGATACGGTTGCTCTGATCAAGACTTTGTTCCATCAGCTCGGACAGTCGCGAGACCGCATCTCCTAGGGCGGCGGAGATATCGCGGATTCCGCCGGTCTGCTCCACCGATGATTGAATATGTTCCTGTCTCTTATACACATCTCCGAGCCCACGAGACCGAGGCT
>CAWZYW010000776.1:0-1512 GCA_963966255.1 uncultured Salinispira sp.
AGGGAATGTTGCTCTGAGGCGCTATCAGCTTTACGAAGCGCAGAACCACCGGCTGCAGGAAGTGATCCAGCCGGAACCAGAGTTCGGATATGCTGTTGGCCCGGACGTACAGCCCTACGATTCGGATAATCGTGACGATGGCGATGAGGCCCAGAATACCCGTCGCCAGATTGAAAATCAGAGATACGAGGGTGAACAGTGCGCCGGCCAGACTGAATATCCCCAGGGACAGCTGGCGCAGCAGGTCCTGAATAAATATCAGCAGCAGGATTCCCAGCATGGGGCTGAAATCCAGCCCTCCGATCACCAGGAAACGCATTCTCCGGAACAGGTTCAGATACGGATCGGTGATCCGGGCCAGGAACCAACGGGCCCTGACTATGGCTTCGTTGGCGATGCCATGGCTGAACCACGATAGAATGATGTAGGCGGTAATCGCGAAAATGTAGAGGCTGATCAGCGAATATAGTACGCTCATGATGGTTTGAAACACTTGAATACGCTCCTCGGGACTCCGGAGGATTGCGCCGGAGCGGCCCTGATTTCTTACGCGCCTTCGCCTTCGATGCGAGTGTTGAGAAATTCTTTCCAGGCGCTGTCTACAAGGTAATGATTTTTTATCATCGGTAAAACCGAAGAATTCGCCTGCAGATGGCTGGTTGCCAGGATTATCCGCTCGCCGTTGGCCTCATCGGCGGGTCCCGGCAGATGGAGGTACACCGGACAGGCGCCGGGATGGTCGTTTATCAGGCTGCGAAGCCCCACCAGGGCTTCTTCGTCCTCCAAGGATTCCCCCCTCAGGCGGATATGAATGGTTCCCGAATCCTGGGCATCCAGTTCCCCGGGTTCTCTGATTTCATCCACCACCAGCTGAGGCTTGTCCCGGCCAAGATCCACCTTTCCGATGAATCCCAGGATGCGGTCTGCTTCAACCAGCTCGGAGTACTCCTCGTAGGTGTTGGGGAATAGTACGAACTCCAGTTCCCCGCGGTAATCCTCCAGGGTTCCGAAGCTCATGCGGCTGCCTTTCTTGGTCATGACCACCCGATACTGTTTTACCAGTGCGACCAGGGCGTACTGCTTGTCCATCTGGGTCCGCTGGACGTTACCCAGGTCCAGACTGGTACCCCTGGCCCATTCGGCCCGGTAACTGTCCATGGGATGCCCGGAAAAGTAGTAGCCGATGAGATCCCGCTCCCATGCCAGGAGCTCGGGGAGTTCGTACTCCCGACTGTCGTCCAGCTCGATGGCCGGGTACTCCTCCTGGGGGGCGTCGTCGAAGAGCCCGGTCTGGCCGAACTGCTTCCCGGCCTTTTTGCTTCCCGCAACCTCCAGCAGGGCGTCCAGCTGGTCCAGGATGCCTTTGCGGCTGGGAAAGAGGCAGTCCAGGGCGCCGCACTGAATCATCAGCTCGAGGGTTCTGCGGTTCACGGTTCGGGTGTCCACCCGCTCCAGGAAATCTTCCACCCCGGCGAAGGGGCCGCCGGACACGCGCTGCTGCAGCTGTCTCTT
>CAWZYW010000777.1:0-1511 GCA_963966255.1 uncultured Salinispira sp.
TGCTACCGCGCAGCGGGCTGATTTTCTTCGAAGGCGCTTTACCGGGATAGGTCAAGACAGCGTGCGGCGGCGGGTAGACTTGAAAAATACGGGGGCCCGCCTCGAAGAGCTGTTCGCCGAAGTGAAAAAAGCCGGGGAAAGCGTTAACGTTTCGAACGGCATCCTCCAGGGGAGTCTCAACGATGCGGCCAGCGTGCTCGAGGAGCTGTACGGTCAGATCACCGAAGTCGATGAGGGGATGACGAGCCAGGAAACAAGCCTGCAGACCGCCCGCACGGTAAACTCCCACCTGAGGGAGTATTTCCAGGGAATACGACCGATAATCCGTTCACAGACTGAATCAGCCCAGCGTTCGGTGGATTCGGTGGGGGAAATGGTAGACGATCTTCACAGTATCGACAGCGAATTCCGGGTACTCGAGCAATCCTTCGCCGACTTGAACGGGGCGATTACCGATGGTCTCGATCACATCGAAAACCTGAGCTCCCAGGTCCAGAGCATCAGCGGCAGGTCCGAACGCCTGCATGAAACCAATGAACTCATTTCGAATATTTCGAGCCAGACCAATCTTCTGTCCATGAACGCCGCTATCGAAGCCGCCCATGCGGGGGACGCCGGGCGGGGTTTCGCGGTGGTCGCCGAAGAAATAAGGAAGCTTGCAGAGGTAACCGCCGAACAGTCCGGAATTACCGGTACGGAACTGAAGAGCATCAGCGATGCCATTTCGGAGGCTGTCCGCACATCCACCGGATTGCTGTCCAGCTTCGAGCAGACCCGGAGCTCAGTCGACCGCTTTTCCGCGGGAATGGACAGCGTGAAGGATATTATTGATGCCCAGCTTTCCAAGAGCAGCGCGATCAAGAATCAGCTGAAGGAGATGGGTTCCGGGAGCCGCCAGGTTCGGGATTCCAGCGATGAGCTCAGCTCCGAGAGCGACGGAAGCAGCAGGGCCATGGATCAGCTGGCGGCGGTCAGCGATCAGGTGCGAATCAGCATCCGGGAGATGATCTCCCGAACCCGAACGCTCAACGACGCCCTGGAGAAGGTTAATGCCGCCCAGATCAAATCCAGCGAACGGATATCCCGTCTGACAAAACTCGTAGATCGGAGTTCTCCGGAAAAGGCATAAAGCATCTTTCAGCGTAAAAACCGGCAGTACAGCCAGGCGGACCTTCCGTTTTATCAGACTCACACGATGGACATCAGAATCCCCGCCGCCAGCGCCGAACCGATTACCCCCGCTACGTTGGGCCCCATGGCGTGGACAAGCAGATAGTTATCCGGGTCCTCCTCGCGGCCAAGCGTATGGGCCACCCGGGCGGCCATGGGTACGGCAGACACCCCGGCGGCACCGAGCAAGGGGTTGATTTTCTCTTTGGAAAACAGGTTCATCAACTTGGCGAACAGCACTCCGCAGGCGGTGGCCACCGAAAACGCCACCGCTCCGAGCAGGAATATCTGAATCACTTCCCAGGTGAGGAACTTGTCAGCCCGGGTGCTCACTCCGATGG